>JADMKH010000111.1 GCA_018780025.1 Thiobacillus sp. | reverse complement strand
CGGCATCGCGATCACCTGGCTGTGGGTATGCGGAATCGACGCCCCGGCCGCCGGGCCGAAGTTCTTGAAAATCAGCACATACTTCAGCCGCTCGTCCGATGCGAACAACTGCCGCATGCGCGTCTGATACACGCCGAACAAGGCCGCCAGATGGTCTTCCGTCATTTCGTGAACGGCGATGCCATGCTCATGGTGGTCGATGATGACTTCGTGCCGGCCGTAACCATCGATCGTTTGCTGCAGACCGAAGGTGAAGTTCAACTGCGAGCGGTCGTCGCCCAACACCGGATACAGGTTTTCGACCATGCGGATAGCCCATTCTCCTTCAGGAGGCCAAGCCATAATCAGCGGTGGGGTCTTGTGTTCGTTGCCGCGGCAGAACGGACAGGTTTCGACGCGTTTGCGGGTATCGCGCGGCGCCAGCTCCTCGGCCTTTTTCGGGCGCATGCTGCGCGCGGTGGCAACCAGCACCGACTCGCTCGGCACAATGGGATTGGTGCGAATTTCGCGAACTTCATTCGATTCTGGGGGGCTCGGATCCGGCATTCAGCTACTCCTTTGACAGCAAGCTTAAATCAGCATGGCCTCACCGTCGGTTCATAATATTTATGCCCCCTGTTACGCAATTTATCCTCGCCAGCACCAAGGCCTTACGTTGACGAAGTCCGGTCCGGCGCCGACAATCACATTCCTTTGCTGCACTTCCGGAGCCCATTCCCATGGATATCGATAAAACCCTGCAAGAAGAACAACGCATCATGCGCATGATGCGCAAAACGCTCACCTCCATCGTGCGCGACACTGCACCCCGCGACGGCAACCCCAGCCCGCTGACCGAAGCCACGGTGCTCAATATCAAGGACTGTCTGGTGGTGATTTCCAATCGTGAAGCCGAACTGGCCCGGTTGACCGGGCGTACGCTGGAAGAACGTCCGCATTACATCGATGAGACACCCAATTCCCACGCGGTCAAAATCAGCAGCATTCCAAAAAAGACTCACTAAGCACATTGCCATGCGAAATGCTTAACTGAGTCTGCCATGCCGCAAGCAACCAGTCTTTTTACGGATATCGAATCCCGTGTCGTCGGCACCTCGGCGGTGGTGATTTATTCGCCATCAGGAAAAAAACGCACGCGTTTTCCGGAAGGCGTGGTGGAAGTCTATGCCAGCGAAGCCGAAGCGCTGATGCACGCCGACCCGGACAAAAGCCGCCACGCCGCCATTGCCAGCGGCCCGTCGCGCTCATCCGAAGGATTCAAACTGTTTTATCTGGTGCGCTGGCTCGAGTGAGCCTAGTATATCAACCCATTAATTACGAAACATAATGCTGCGCCATTTTCTTGTCTGCATCCTGCCGAGTGAACGACCACGTGATCGCTCGCTTCTCGGTATTGCGGCGCTGCTGCCAGGCATCGACCTCGGCCACGAGTGTGGCTCGATCCGGCAAGCGTCGATCCAGACATTGGCGATCCAGGATGCCGATTTCGATTTCAGCCATGTTGAGCCAGCTCGCGTGTTTCGGGGTGTGGTGAAAGACAACGCGACGCAGCAGTGTTCGAGCTTCCTTGACACCGAGCACGTCCTCAAAGCTCTTGCGGAAATGGGTATTGAGGTTGTCCATGACCAGATGGACGCGGCGTGCCGTGACATAAACCTGTTCGAGCAGATGCCGGACGAAGGCCACGAAATCGGACTTGGTACGGCGGTCGGTCACCATGACGGTTCGCTGTCCGCCCTTGGGTTCCACCGCCACGAACAGATTGCAAGTGCCGCCACGGACATATTCGTAATCCTGCCTCATGGGCGTGCCAGGCTTAATCGGCAATGGGGCGCGAGAATGCTTCCTCAATTGCTTACTCTTCTCGTCCAGGCAGACGACAGGTTCCTTTGCCCGGAACGGACGGGCGTAGAGGTCGAGCAAATCGCCCATTCGTTGCCGATACTCCTCGGTCAGTTTGCCGACACACCACATTACTTTGCGCCACGGTTTGAGGCAGTTTTTTTAGCAGTCGGCGGATGGTCTCGCGACTGATCGACCCGATACCAGCCTGCGCCCGCGCCGTCTGCTCCAGTAATTCGAGCGTCCAGCACGCAGCGCCAGTCGGCGGCTCCGAGCAAGCCAATGCGGAAATTTGTGCTTCAACATCGGTGTCATACTGCAGTGGTTTGCCGGAACGGGCGACATCACGCAGCGCGTGTTCTGCACCGCCCTCCAGATATGCCGCGCGCGTCCGCCAGACGACCGTTCGCCCGACACCCAGAACCGCCATAATCTGGGTCTCCGGGATGCCGCGATCAAGCGCAGAAAGAATATGCGCCCGATTGACCTCCCGTGCATGGCGCAGACCCTTCGACCGATATGACTCGATCAACTCGCGATCCGTTTCGGCAAGATGCAATTCAGTCTGTCGCATGACCAACTCCTCGTCTCGGGGTGAATATGCAACAGCATGATACATGTTTCGTTATTTGTGTGTTTATATACTAGTTGTTGCCGATTTATCGGTTTTACAACCACGGCCTGCCCCTTGCGGGTGGAGCGTGGTTGTTGCTGCTTTGGGGAATCACTGATTAATTCAAAAGCCGTCATTGCGAGCGAAGCGAAGCAATCCAGAATGTCAGCTAAATCCATAGCCTCTGGATCGCCGCGTCACTTCGTTCCTCGCGATGACGGAATGAATCAGCGCCTCCTTAGCAGCTTGCAGACATGGCCTGCCCTTTATGCCCTTCGGGTGCTTGCGGATAGAGCCGCGCTGGATCAAGCCGCACGGACTCGCTCAGCTTGCGCCGTGAACCTTGCGCCGTACCCGCTTCTTGCGCCGCATCCGTGTCGCCTCACTCTCTGAAAGCGGGCCACGCGTTTTACCTTCATACGGATTCTTGCCGGTGTCTTCCTTGACCTGAATGCGCAGCGGCGTGCCCTGCAGCTTGAACGCCTTGCGGAAACTGTTTTCCAGATAGCGCTTGTAATCGTCCCGCAATCCCTCCAGCGCATTGCCGTGCAGCACGATCACTGGGGGGTTTTTACCGCCCTGGTGCGCATAGCGTGGCTTGGGGCGGAACAGGCCGCTCTTGGGCGGCGCATGTTGCTCCACCGCCATTTCCAGCACCCGCGTCAGTTTGGGCGTCGTCATCTTGATGAACGCGGCGGCATGGGCGGCCTCAACGTCCTTCAGCAGGTTTTCCAGGCCCTTGCCTTTCAGCGCCGAGATGTAGTTGAACCGGGCGAACTCGAGAAAGGCCAGCTTGCGTCCGATGTCGCGTTTCACGTCTTCGCGCAGCTCGGGAGCAAGACCATCCCACTTGTTGACCGCCACCACCAGTGCACGGCCAGTTTCCAACACGAAGCCCGCCAGGTGCGCGTCCTGCTCGGAAATGTTCTCGCGCGCGTCGAGTACCAGCACCACCACGTTGGCGTCTTCGATCGCCTGCAGGGTTTTGATAACGGAGA
>JADMKH010000183.1 GCA_018780025.1 Thiobacillus sp. | reverse complement strand
GCTGGCCATGGTCCGTTACCTCACTTTGCCACGGTCGCGGCGGCAGGCGCTGAACCGGCCTCCTGCGCCTGCACTGGCGCACCCGGTTTCACCTTCTGCAGGCCTTCGACGATGACACGGTCACCCGCGGCGAGGCCCTCGGTCACCACCCATATGTCGACGATCGATTGCTCTGCCTTGACGGCGCGCGGCTCGACCTTGTTCTCGGCGTTCACCACCATCACCTGCGCTTCGCCGCGTGGCGTGCGGCTGACGGCCGCGTGCGGCACCAGCATGGCAGCGCGATTCACGCCCTGCGTCAGGCGTGCGCGAACATACATGCCGGGCAACAAATCACCCTTCGGATTGGGAAACACCGCGCGCAGCGTCACGCTGCCGGTGCCTTCGTCGACAGATACTTCCGAGAACGCTAGCCGTCCTTCGGCACCGTAGACGCTACCGTCTTCCAGCACCAGTTGCACCGGTACAGTATTGCCCGTCGCTCGCTGCAGCTTACCGGATTCGAGATCGCGTTTCAGGCCCAGCAGCTTCGCACTGGACTGCGTCACGTCGACATAGATCGGGTCGAGTTGCTGCACCGTGGCGAGCGCTGCTTGCTGGTTCGCGGTAACCAGTGCCCCCGCCGTCACAGTCGAACGGCCAATGCGTCCGGCAATCGGCGACGTGACACGGGTGAAGTCGAGATCGACGCGCGCCTTGTCGAGTGCCGCCTTCGCCGTGCCGACATCAGCCTGGGCCTGCTTCTGTGCGGCCTGTGCTTCTTCGTTGGCCTGAGCGCTCACCGCCTCGATTTTCACCAGATCGGCGTAACGCACAGCCTTCTGCCGCGCGACTTCCAGGTTGGCATCCGCCCGTGCCAGACTCGCGCGTGCACTGTCATAGGCCGCCTGGTAGGTCGCCGGGTCGATCCGATACAGCACCTGACCTGCCTTGACATCGCTGCCCTCCTTGAACAGGCGCTGCTTGACGATGCCGCCCACCTGCGGCCGCAATTCGGCCACCAGATAAGGCGAAGTGCGCCCGGGTAGTTCGGCTGTTACCGGCACGGATTCTGCCCGTACCGTCAGCACCGTGACCGCAGGCGCCCCTTGCATGCCGCCGGCAGGCGCGTTCTGTTGCTCGCCGCTGCAAGCGTTGAGCAACAGACTGCTTGCCAGTGCCAAACCTACGGGTAGGAGTTGCAGGATGCGTGCGATCTGCATGGATAGCCTTTCGTGAATGTGTGCCGCCTGCATTGGCAGGCGTCCTGATGATGGGTTAACTCATTCTGGATTGATCGTTCAATCTGGAATGGGTGTTCAATCTATATTACTATTCAAGGAAACGCAAGATTCGAAGTACCCTCAAGCACGTCTACTCCTCCCTGATTTTGGAGACCTAACATGACCGCCACCTCCAACCAGCCATCCGATACTTCGCGAGCCGATGTGCGACGCTCACAAATCCGCACAGCCGCAGCTGAGTGCTTCCGCCAACACGGCTTTCATGGCACCAGCATTGCGCAGATATCAAAAACGGCCGGCATGAGCACCGGCCACATCTATCATTATTTCGAGAACAAGGAGGCGATCATTGCCGACATCGTCGCCCAGGACCTGGAGCGGCTACTGACGCTGACCACCGAACTGCGCGCAGCAAGCGACGTCAAGGTAGCCATGATCGAGCGCGCTATCGAAGGGGTACGGGACAATCTCGACCCGGGCACGGCTGGACTACAACTGGAAATCGTCGCCGAAGCCGCGCGCAATCCGCATATCGCCGGGATCGTGCGTGCTGCCGACAAACAGTGCCGGGACAGCCTCGCCGAAACTATCCGCGCTACGAGGCAGGCTGCCGGCCATGAGGACAACGCGGCCACGCTAGCCGGTTTGGTGGAAGCCATTTCGGCCATGTTCGAGGGGTTGCGTATTCGCGCCATCCGCAATCCCGACATTGACCGGGATGGCGTGGTGAGGGTGTTCCGGCGCATGGTCAGCGACCTCCTCACGCAAACGTGAGCGTGGACGAGCGAAGGCAACGACCACTCGCCACGGTGGCCATATGCAATTAACCGGCCCAGAATTTATCGAACAACACCACGCAAGGTAAAAACAACGATGACCCCACAGCAAAAGAGATGGTTAATCCGAACGGTGGCCGTGCTGGTCGCCGGTGTGGTGATATTTTTCGCCTGGCAGCACTATGGACTTAAGGAAACCGAAACCGGACTGGTCAGCGGCAACGGCCGCATCGAGGCTGTCGAGATCGATGTCGCCGCGAAAACGGCCGGCCGCCTCAAGGATATCCGCGTGCGCGAAGGCGAATTCGTCACCGCCGGACAGGTGGTGGCGCTGATGGATACCGAGGTGCTCGACGCCCAACGCCGGCAGGCCGAGGCGCAACTGCAGCAGGCGATCAGCGCGGTGGCCACCGCAAACAGCCAGATTGCGCAGCGCCACAGCGACCGCGCCGCGGCCCAGGCGGTGGTGGCGCAGCGCGAGGTGGAACTCAAGGCCGCCAGTTCGCATCTGGCGCGTTCGACGGCGCTCGCCGACAAGGGCTTTCTCTCGCCCCAGGCGGTAGAGGACGAGCGGGCACGGGTCGAAAGCGCCCGCGCCGCCCTTGCTGCGGCGCGGGCACAGGTCGCCGCCATGGAGTCGGCGATCGCCAGCGCCCGTTCCCAGGTGGCGGGCGCCCAGTCTTCCGCCGCCGCCGCGCAGGCCAGCATCGAGCGCATCCAGGTCGACATCGACGACACGGCACTGAAGGCGCCGCGCGACGGCCGGGTGCAGTACATCGTCGCCCGGCCGGGGGAAGTGGTCGGCGCCGGTGGACGCATCCTGAACCTGGTCGATCTCGCCGACGTCTACATGACCTTCTTCCTGCCGACCGCCGTGGCGGGGCGCGTGGCGCTCGGCACCGAGGTGCGCATCGTGCTCGACGCCGCGCCACAGTATGTGATTCCGGCGAGCGTGTCCTTCGTCGCCGACGTCGCGCAGTTCACGCCGAAAACGGTGGAGACGGCAAGCGAGCGCGAAAAGCTGATGTTCCGCGTACGCGCCCAGCTTCCGCTCGATCTGCTCAAGAAACACATTCTCCAGGTGAAAACGGGCCTGCCCGGCGTCGCCTACGTGCGAAGTGATCCCAATGCCGCCTGGCCCGATCGTCTCCAATTGAAGCTACCGCAATGAGCGAACGCGACGGCGTCGCCCCCTCGCCGGACGTTGCGGCCGTGGTTCGCATCAGTGGACTCGGTCTGCGCTATGGCAAGGAACGCGTGCTGGACGCCATTAGCCTCGAGTTGCCGGAAGGTTGCATGATCGGTGTCATCGGGCCGGATGGCGTCGGCAAATCGAGCCTGTTCTCGCTCATCACCGGCGCGCGGGCGATCCAGACGGGACGGGTCGAGGTGCTGGGCGGCGACATGGCCGATGCGCAACACCGCCGCACGGTGTGCCCGCGCATCGCCTACATGCCGCAAGGCCTTGGCAAGAACCTGTA
>JADMKH010000247.1 GCA_018780025.1 Thiobacillus sp. | reverse complement strand
ACCGCCGCCGACCTGATCAAGCTGGCGATGATCGCGGTGCAGGGCTGGCTCGACCGGGAAAAACTGGCCAGCCGCCTGCTGTTGCAGGTGCACGACGAACTCATCCTCGAAGTACCCGAGCGGGAACTCGACCGCGTCCGCGCCGAGCTGTCTGGATTGATGTGCAACGTCGCCGCACTCAAGGTGCCCTTGCGGGTGGGGGTGGGAGAAGGCCGCAACTGGGAAGCGGCGCACTAGGTCTGGTGCGGCCCGCCCTCAAATAAAAAGGGCGGGCATCCCTGCCCACCCTGTCTCCCGCCACGAAACCGGCAACCGGTTTCGCCAGGGCGCAAACCCTTTATTTTTTCAGGCTGTCGCGTATCTCGCGCAACAGCACCACCTCTTCCGGCGTGGCTGCGGGTGCGGCAGGCGGTGCTTCTTTCTTCAACCGGTTAAGTTGCTTGACGAGCATGAAGACGATAAACGCCAGGATGATGAAATTGAGCAGAATGGTCAGGAAATTACCGTAGGCAAACACCGGAACACCGGCATCCCTCACGGCTGCCAGCGTATTGGCTACCCCCTCCGGCACCGGGCCCAGGGCGACAAACAGATTGGAAAAATCAAAGCCGCCAAACACTGCGCCCACGATCGGCATGATCAGATCCTTGACGATCGAATCGACAATCTTGCCGAACGCCGCGCCAATGATGACGCCGACCGCCAGGTCCATGGCATTGCCCTTGACCGCGAATTCCTTGAATTCGGATATAAAACGCATGTTTTTCCTCCCGATTGATTGATGAAGTACCGCGCCATTCATGGTAGACGCTCAAACGGCTTGTCCCTATAAAGAAATGTAAACGCCAACCGGCTTGGTCGAGGCCCGCGACAAGGGTAAAATGCGATCCCTTATGCGCATCGGCACCCACCTCCTCAAGAATCGCCTGATTGTTGCCCCCATGGCTGGGGTCACCGACCGGCCTTTCCGTCAGCTTTGCAAAAAGCTGGGCGCGGGCATGGCCGTGTCCGAGATGGTGACGTCGAACTCGCTGCTGTACGGCTCGGCCAAGACTGCACGCCGCGCCAACCACGAAGGCGAGGTCGATCCGATCAGCGTGCAGATCGCCGGCGCCGACCCGGCGATGATGGCCGAAGCCGCACGTCACAACGTCGACCGCGGCGCGCAGATCATCGATATCAACATGGGCTGTCCGGCTAAAAAAATCTGCAACGTGATGGCGGGTTCGGCGCTGTTGCAGGATGAACAATTGGTCGGGCGAATTCTGGACGCGGTAGTGAAAGCGGTGCCGGAAGTGCCGGTGACGCTGAAAATTCGCACCGGCTGGGATCGCGAGCACCGCAACGCATTAAGCATTCTCAACATTGCCGAAAATGCCGGCGTGCAGGCGCTGGCCATGCACGGCCGCACCCGCGCCTGCGCCTACACCGGCGACGCCGAATACGACACCCTCCGCGCAGTGAAGGCGGCAGCCCGCATTCCCGTCATTGCCAACGGCGACATCACCACACCCGAAAAAGCACAGTTTGTGCTCGACTACACCGGCGCGGATGCGGTCATGATCGGCCGTGCCGCACAAGGCCGCCCCTGGATATTTCGCGAGATTGAACATTTCCTGAATACCGGCACGCACCTGCCGCAACCCGAAGTGTCGGAAATTCACGCTGTGCTGCTCGAACACATCCACGATCTGCATGCGTTTTATGGCGACGTGGCCGGAGTACGTGTGGCGCGCAAACACATCTCCTGGTACACGCGCGGACTGGTGGGCAGCAGCGCTTTCCGCCACACCATGAACCGGCTCGATTCAGTGTCTGACCAACTCAATGTTGTGAACGAATATTTTGCCCTGGCAGCACGGGCCGACAACCGGTTACGCTACGAAAGCAACCAAGACAACAGCACGCAAGACCTGCCCGCGGCTTCACGGCTCGCGGCATAACTTGCGGTAACAAGGGGAACTTCAATGATAGAAGAAAACGAGATCGCCGCCTGTATGCGGCGTTCACTCAATCGCTATTTCAAGGATCTCGACGGGGAAACGCCGAGCGAAATCTATGGCATGGTCTTGAGTGCAGTGGAAAAGCCCCTGCTCGCCTATATCCTGGACCGCGCTAAAGGCAACCAGACGCGCGCCGCCGACATGCTCGGCATCAACCGCAACACCCTGCGCAAAAAAATGCGCGAACACGGCCTCTCTGACTAAATCCAACATGACTCCTGCTGCCACCCCAAAAATACAGCGCGCCCTGCTTTCCGTATCGGACAAAACCGGCCTGGTCGATTTCGCCCGCGCCCTGGCCAACGCAGGCGTCGAACTGCTGTCCACGGGTGGCACATCCAAAGCGCTGCGCGACGCGGGGCTAACCGTCATCGATGTCAGCGAATACACCGGTTTCCCTGAAATGCTCGACGGCCGGGTCAAGACGCTGCATCCCAGGGTGCATGGCGGCATCCTGGCACGGCGCGATCTGCCCGAGCACGTGGCCACCATGGCCGAGCACGGCATGCCCTACATCGATCTGGTGTGCGTCAATCTGTACCCGTTTGTGGCCACCGTTTCCAAACCGCATACGCTGGACGACGCGATTGAAAACATCGACATTGGCGGCCCGGCGATGGTGCGTTCGTCAGCCAAGAACTACCGCCACGTCGCCATCGTCACCGACCCCGCCGACTATGCTGCGCTGGTTGCGGAAATGCAGGCCCACGGCGGCGCGCTCACCGACGCCACCCGCTTCGGGCTGGCGAAAAAAGCCTTCACCCACACCGCGCAATACGACGGCCACATCAGCAACTATCTCACTGCGCTGAACGACGCCGGCGAACGCGAAGCCTTCGGCGAACAGTTGACGCTGCAGTTTTCCCGCGCGCAAATCTGTCGCTATGGCGAAAACCCGCATCAGGCCGGCGCCTTTTACGTTGAAGCCCATGCGCCCGCCGGCACCATCGCGACTTCGCGCCAGTTGCAGGGCAAGGAACTCTCCTACAACAACATCGCCGACACCGATGCCGCGCTGGAATGCGTCAAGCTGTTCGACAGTGCGCCCGCCTGCGTCATCGTCAAGCATGCCAATCCCTGCGGCGTGGCCTACGGTGCAAGCCTGCTGGAAGCCTATAACCGCGCTTACCAGACCGATCCCGAATCGGCCTTCGGCGGCATCATTGCCTTCAACGGCCGGCTCGATGGCGAGACGGCTGCCGCCATCGTCGAGCGCCAGTTCGTCGAAGTCATCATCGCGCCCGAAGTCAGCCCCGAAGCGGTGGCCGCCGTGGCCGCCAAAAAGAACGTGCGTCTGCTCGAATGCGGTGTCTGGGCAGGTGCAGTCGCCCAAATGGACATGAAGCGCGTAGCCGGTGGCCTGCTGGTGCAGGATGCCGACGTGCTGCTGCACGGCGAGTTGAAAACTGTTACCAGCCGCACGCCCACGCCGCAGGAAATGGACGACCTGCTGTTCGCCTGGCGCGTCGCCAAGTTCGTCAAATCCA
>JADMKH010000174.1 GCA_018780025.1 Thiobacillus sp. | reverse complement strand
ACCGCAACAACTTCCTGAAGGAAATCGAAGAACAGGTCGAGATGGGCGACTGGGTGAAGATGTGCATGCAATGCGGCGTCTGCTCCGGTTCCTGCCCGACCAACTTCCAGAGCGCGTGGGAACATCCGCCGCAGGAACTCTTCATGATGATCCGCGCCGGCAAGCGCGAAGAAGTGTTGACCTCCACTTCGATGTGGAACTGCACCTCGTGCTACAACTGCATCGTGCGCTGCCCGCGCAAGATTCCGATCACCCACATCATGCACGGCATCGCCGAATACGCGCACCGCATCGGCATGGCGCCGAAGATGCAGGCCACGCGTTTCTTTTCCGGCCTGTTCTGGAAAAATGCCACCCACACGGGGCGCGTCAACGAGCTCAAGCTGTCAATGGGCCTGTATTTCAAGGACGGCTTCGTGCAGGGCATCAAGAACGGCATGGCGATGCAGTCGGTTGCGTTGGGCCTCGTGAAGGCCGGGCGGCTGAACGTGATGGAACTGTTCGGCGGCCACAAATGCAAGGATCAAAAAGGCATCCATGCCATGCTGGCAAAAGCCTACGAAATCGAGCGCGTGCGTAAAGCCGCCAGGATGGCAGGCTGAGGAGAAAAATATGGCCAAACATGAATACGCGTTTTACCCCGGTTGTTCGTCGCAGAAGGGCGCTTCTGCATCCAATTACCTGACCTCGGTCGAGGCGATGTGCAAAACGCTCGACGTGAAGCTCACCGAAATTCCCGACTGGAATTGCTGCGGCGCTTCGATCGGCTACGCCGAAGCCGGCGAACTGCCGCGCCATGTTCTGAATGCGCGCAACTTCGCCTTGTCCGAGCAGCACCTGCCCGGCCAGGAAATCGTCGCCACCTGTGCTGCCTGCTGGCTGGGCGCGCGCGAAACGCGCGAGCGTCTGTCCCACTCCGACACATTGATGGCCGACACCCGCGAAGCGCTGAAGGAAGCCGGGCTGGAAATCAAGGACATGCCCAACATCCGCCACATGGTCGAGGTGCTGATTGAGGACCTCGGCTTCGACGAAATGAAAAAGCATGTTGTTCGGCCGCTGGAAGGCGTCAAGATCGCGGGCTATGTGGGTTGCCAGACTAACCGTCCATTCGGTGTGGATGGAGAATCGTTCGAAAACCCCCAGTATCTCGACAAGATGGTCGAAATGGTCGGCGCCGAGTCCATCCCGGAATACGAGCAGAAAGTCACCTGCTGCGGCGGCGCGCTGGCGTTCTCCGAACCCGAAAAAGCGCAGGCGCAGATCAAGGACATCGTCGAGTCGGCCTACGACCACGGTGCCGAGATGATCGTCACGCCGTGCCCGTTGTGTCAGGCCAACGTCGAGATTTATCAGGGTCAGGTCAACAAGCGCTACGGCACCAGGTTCGACATTCCGGTGATGTATTACAGTCAGCTCATGGTGGTCGCCTACGGCGGCGACGCCAAGGCCGCCGGCCTCAACGGCCAGGTCATCAAGGCGCGCAGGCTGGAAGAAATCGCCGCCAAGCCGGTTAAGCGCTGAATCGTTTTGGGGTGCGCATCAAACAGGGGCCGTGAGCCCCTGTTTTTTCGGAGGCTGCAAGCATCCGAATGGTTGGGCCGTATGACGTTTGGTGCGCGCCCGCAAGGTTTCGCGAGTGCCAGTGACCATGCTTGATCGTTTCGCGGCGGCGCGGCGCATTTTGCTTGCGTGGCAAGGCGCCACGCGCTACAGTCAAATCATGCGTCGGTTTCGGACATTTCTCTTCCTGCTGCTGTCCATTGCGGTTCCCCTTCAGGGATATGCGCACTTTGCCCAGCCTGCGGCGCATTGCCCTATGGCGCAGGCGGCCATGATGGATGCGGCGGAGGGTGCCGCGCACGATTGCTGCAACGACGCCGATCCCGCCGGAAAAGCCTGCAAGTCCGGACAAGCCTGCCAGTCCGTGGGTTCGGTTTTGCCGGTTGCCGGATTGGGTGACTTGCCTCATGACCTGGCGCCTGCCGTTCGTTTTCCGCGCCTCGTAGACATCGCCTTCACCTTCGACCCTGCCGCTACCTGGCGGCCCCCCAGCCAACTCTGATTCCCCGTGCCGAGTGCTGTGCTGCGTCTGCCTGATCGGACGTCAGTGCGGAGTCCTGGTGCCATCGCGCTTTGTTTATCATGCTTGATGGTTGCTACTGCGTAAGGAGTTAGAACATGCTTATCCCCAAATTTTCCGGCCGTTTGAGCCGGTTACCGCTGTGCTGCACGGCGCTGCTGCTGGCGAGTGTTGCCGGCACGGCATTCGCCGAGCCGCTTTCCTTCGATCATGCCCTGGCGCTGGCCGTGCGCGGAACCCCCGCGCTGCGCGCCGAGGCGGCGCAGGTCGATGCCGCCCGCCAGACGGCGATCCCGACCGGGGAATTGCCCGACCCGAAACTGGTGCTCGGCATCGACAACCTGCCCATCGAAGGCCCCGACCGTTTCAGCCTGACCCGCGACGGCATGACCATGCAGCGCATCGGCCTCATGCAGGAATTCCCCAACGGCGCCAAGCGCGGCGCCCGCGTCGCGGCGGCGCAGGGACGGATTGCCCAGGCGGAAGCGCAAGCCCGCATCACCCGGCTCGCCGTGCTGCGGGAAACGGCGCTTGCCTGGATTGCGCGCGATGCCGTCGAGCGCCAGCTTGCCCGCATCGATGCGCTGGACAGCGAGAACCGCCTGTTCGACGCTGCGGTGCGCGCCCGCCTTGCCGGCGGCAAGGGCAGCGCGCTGGACGCGGTGGCGCCGCGCCAGGAAGCCGCGATGATCGATGCGCGTCGGGATGAGCTGACCGCACGCCGCCAGCAAGCCATCGCGGCGCTCAAACGCTGGATCGGACCGCGCGCGGAAGCGCCGCTGACCGGCGCCGTGCCCGATTGGCCGATCGCGCACGCCACGCTCGAACACGCGCTGCACGGGCACCCGGAGCTGGCGATATTCGACCCCAGGGGGCGCGTGCTGGACGCGGAAGTGGCCGAGGCAAAAGCCGAGAAGCAGCCGGACTGGGCGCTGGAACTGGCTTACCAGAAGCGCGGCGCGCAATTCGGCGACATGGCCATGATGCAGGTGAGCTTCGATCTGCCTGTGTTTGCCGCCTCCCGCCAGGACCCGAAGATCGCGGCCCGGCTCGCCGAGCGCGCGGGCCTCGACGCGGAACGCGAGGCGGTGTTGCGTGAACACGCGGCGATGCTGGAGACGGATTTCGCCGAATACCAGCGCCTTGCCAGCGCCGTCAAGCGCCAGCGCGAGGTGCTGCTGCCGCTGGCCGGCGAAAAGGTCGATCTGGCTTTGGCCGGCTGGCGCGGCGGCAAGGGCGAACTCGCCGATCTCGTGATGGCGCGGCGCGAGCGCATCGACGCCGAACTCATGGCCATCGCGCTCGAAGGCGAGCGCCGGCAGATGGCCGCCCGTCTCCACTATGCCTATAGCGAACCCACTGTGTCTGGAGAAAAATAATGAATCGCCAAACGATTAAAAAAACCGTGCTGGG
>JADMKH010000059.1:22841-34401 GCA_018780025.1 Thiobacillus sp. | reverse complement strand
CGATGACCTGCAGCACCGAGCGCACTTCGACGTTCTGAAAGTTGAGCGAGAGCTTTTCGCCGACGTATTTGACCTTGCCGTCAGCAGTCTTTTTCTGGGCATCATCACTCTGCTTGACTTCAATAATGAAGCTGTTGTCAGTCTGATAGGCCGAATATTCCCAGCCGCCTTTAGGCTGTATCACCATGCGGGTGTTATCACCCAGCGTATACGTCTCGACGGTTTGCACCGGGGTGCCGAAATCAGCCACATCAAGGCGTCGCTGCAACGCTCTGGGCAGCACCGCGCCGACAAAGTCAACCACGATGCCATTGGCTTGCTGACGAATATTGATGCCGGTCTGTGCATCAGACAATGTCGTCACAATGCGCGCTTCGCCGGCGCCACCACGACGGAAATCAATGTCACGGATAGTATGGGATGCTGCACCTGGCGCCGCATCGGCGAAGCGGGGGCTCACATTTGCGGGCGCAGCGCCCGCGCTGAGATTGCCCAACGCGACGATCAGGGTTTTACCTTCAATCTTCGCGTCGTATTCAACCGACCGATTCAAATTAAGCACGAGGCGAGTACGTGTTCCCGCCTGCACCACGTTCACACTCGAAAGCGGCCCCAAATTGGCTTCAACCGTATTGCGCCCCATCGCATTCCCCGTATCCGGCAAATCAAGCGCGATACGCGGGGGGTTACCGACCGTAAAACCGGCAGGCTCCGCGGCCAGCGCTTTCTTGAGGGTCACGCGCACCACCACTTTACCGCCTGGCAGCGTAGTGGTTTCAACGTTCTGTACCGCGTTACCGGTGGGCGGCACTTCAGCCGCGTGCACCGCAAGCGGAAGCACTAAGCCTGTGAGCAGGGTCATCCCGATCAGTTGACGGGACATACGATCTTTCACGAGCTTCAGCTTGTAGAAAGTCGGAGTCCCCTTGTGGGACAGTTTCTGGGCAATCTTCGGCAATGCGTTCATGTCAGCCTCTTTAGATATTCAGTACTACAAATCATTCTTGCAAAATCAGGGTGCTGGTGCGCTCGGACCAATCTCCGGCGCTATCCTGAACAATTTCACGCAAAGTAACTTCTCTATCGCCAATCTGCGTGACGAGGCCAAAGTTCTGGCCCACATAATTGCCTTTTTTGACGTGATAAATCGCTTTATCAGGGGTCAAGATCACAGCGTGGACTACGCCGCGTTTCGACAGCATGCCGACCATTTTCAGCGTTTCCAGTGAAAACGCTTCCAAAGGCTCTTTGGGGCGATTCAAGTCGGGCTGCATTCCACCGCCCCCTGCACTTGACAATTTTCTGGGCTTGAACGGATCGGGCAGGTCAAAGGCATTGTAAGTAAACGGTTCAAATGCTTTGACTTCAGGCAGCGGATCAATTTTCCCTTGCATATCCTTGCCCGTTTCATCAACGAAGGCCTGCAAATCGTCCATCCCGTCGCCACCGCAGCCGGTCAGGCTCAACACAAATACCATACTGGCCAGGCGCTTCATTTTGGTTGCTCCTTGGCTTGCTGCTTGCGTGAAATGAGTTCTTCGTCGTCCAGATACCGATAGGTTCTGACAACCGCGTCCATATTCATCACGCCATCCTTGGCCGGGCTCATGTTGATATCGTGCAGCGTCACGATTCGGGACAGTTTCGAGACGTCACTGACGAAAGCGGCAATGTCATGGTAGCCCCCGGTTACCCGGACGCTGATCGGTGTTTCGGCATAAAATTCGGAAACGGTTTCCGCCGCGGGTTTAAACAAATCAAACTGCAAGCCCCGTCCCAAACCCGCCTGGTTCACATCCGTAATAAGCGCATCCATTTCCTGTTTATTCGGGAGTTGTTTCAACAGTGCGCCAAAGGCCTGCTCGATATCCACAAGTTGTTTCTTGTAGGCCTCCAGATTAATGGCCTGATTTTTTTTGGTGGCAAACACGGCTCTCAGCTCGGTTTCCTTTTGCCTGGTCACATCCAGCGCTTCCATGTTGCCGCGCCAGTCAAACCACCAGCCCGCCGTCACAATGGCCACGCACAGCACAGCCAGCGCCACCAGCTTGGTCGCTAACGGCCAGTCCGCCAGGGTTTTTAGATCAAGGTTGTTGAGGTCGTCCAGGGTCATGCTTTGCCCCCCTTGTTCTGCGTATCTGTGGTTTGTTGGGGTGTCTGTTTAACCGTCAGGACAAACTCGTTGGCGCGCAAATTGTTGACGGTTGCCGCCTTGATTTCGATCAAGCTGACCGACTCAAACCAGGGAGAGCTCTCCAGATTACGCATCAGCGTGGAAACGCGCGCGCTCGATTGGGTATAGCCGCTCAGCGTAACCACATTTCCCGCCTGGCCGAAGGATTTAAGATACAAGCCATCGGGTAGCAGTCGTATCATCTGGTCAAACAAATGCACGACTTCAGTACGATTGGATTGCAAGGTTTCAACAACTTGTTTACGCGCCAGCAACGCCTGGGTTTGTTCGCGAATTTTCTTGATTTCACCGATCTGGATATCGAGCTTGGCTATTTCCTGATCGAGGAAGGCATTCCGCGCATCCTGCGTCGACTGGTTCGCGGCGATGTAACTGTGTCCGAGCAGGACAATTACTACACCCACAGCGACTGCCAGGCCGAGGAGAACATTGAACTGGCGCCGCCGAGCTGCGCGCGCAAGTTCTCGGTGAGGGAGAAGGTTAATGCGAATCATTGGGGGTCAAACCTCCGCATAGCGAGGCCGCAGGCGACAAACAAGGACGGCGCATCGGCCGTCAGCGCCTGGGGCTTGATTTTCGAGCCGACCGCCATATTGGCAAACGGATTGACGACCAGCGTCGGCATTCCAATGCGTTGTCCTACGACTTCATCGATGCCCGGGATCATGGCGCCGCCACCTGCCAGCAAAACCTGATCGACCTTGCGATATTGCGTGGATGTCGTGAAGAGTTGCAGTGCCCGGCCGATCTCCATCGCCAGGGTCTCGCTGTAGGGCTGCAGCACTTCGGCGTCATAACTTTCCGGCAACGTACCCTTGCGCTTGGCATTTTCAGCCTCTTCGCTGGTCATGCCGTAACGACGCGAAATTTCATTGTTGAGCTGGTTGCCGCCAAAACCGTGTTCACGCAGGTAAACCGATTCGTTGTCATGGAGGATGTTGATATGCATGTTCTGCGCACCGACATCGATGATCGCTACGGTCTGGCCGGCACCGCCACCTGGAAGCAGGTGGGATATCTGCTCGTAAGCCGTTTGCGACGCAAAGGACTCGACGTCCATGATGAGTGCCGTCAGTCCAGCGGCCTCAGCCACTGCCACACGATCTTCGACTTTTTCCTTGCGCGCGGCGGCAAGCAGTATTTGCACGTCGTCCGGGCTGCCGGGCGAAGCGCCAAGCACCTGGAAATCCAGATTCACTTCATCCAGCGAAAACGGAATCACCTGATTGGCCTCGGCTTCGACCTGGTTTTCCAGGTCCAACCCCTTCAGGCTGGCGGGTGCCAGTATTTTCTTGGTGATCACCGCGGATGATGGCAGCGCAAGCGCAACGTTTTTGATGCGTGAACCCAGGTTTTTCCAGGCGGTGCGTAGCGTGTCGGCCACTTGATCGAGGTTGGCGATATTGCCATCCATCACCGCATCCTTGGGCAAGGGCTCGATAATATAGCGCTCGATTCGCAGCATCCCTTTGCCGGCATCGGACAACTCCACCAGCTTGACCGCAGTCGTGCTGATGTCGAGTCCAATGATCGGCAAACCTTTGGCAGACAGCCAATCCAAGTTGATATTCAGGTGCAAGAGTTTTCCTTTACGCTTCTGTGAGTTGGCGCCGTTTCTTAGTATTATTTTTAGATGCTAGCAACAACACACGGTTTTTAACAGTTTTTTTCTCGTCGCACTGCAAGAGCTGAACATATGTGTCCAATTTCCAACACCACTAACGCCTATAATCGGCGGAAACTTTAGGCACACTGTTTCATTTCGGTTTTATGGCGTTTGAGGCAGGACGGCAGCTTGCCTTACAGTACACGGCAGGCAATGCGCTTGAGTTTCAGTAAAAATTAATTTAAACAGCGGGTTATTGAGGTGGATCCGCTGCGCATCTCCAGACGGGACCAGGTAAATCGGTGCAAATTTTCTGGGGATTTCTGCCATCTCTGCAATAAGGAACCAGATGTTTTCGAAATGGTGGCATTACGCAATCGCCCTGGTTGTTAGCCTGGGCGTGGTGGGTACGGCACTGGCAGGATTGGCTGCCGCACTGATTTATCCCAACCTTCCGCCGCTTGAGGCGCTGACCGATTACAAACCCAAGCTCCCGTTGCGGGTATACACCTCGGATGGGGCCTTGATTGGCGAATTCGGCGAGGAGCGCCGCGCTTTCATCACCATCGACAAAGTGCCCGACTACATGAAGCAGGCCATCATCTCGGCGGAAGATGAGCGCTTCTATTCCCACGGCGGCGTGGATACGCTGGGCGTGTTGCGCGCAGCCGCATCGAATCTGCTATCCGGCGGCGCCAAGGAGGGCGCATCGACCATCACCATGCAGGTTGCGCGCAATTTCTTTCTGTCGAACGAAAAGACCCTGACCCGCAAGCTGTCCGAAGCCATGCTGGCGATGAAAATCGAACACAATTTGTCGAAGGACAAGATCCTCGAGCTCTACATCAACCAGATCTATCTAGGGCAACGCGCTTACGGCTTCGAAGCCGCCGCGCGCGCTTACTTCGGGAAAACCATGCGCGAGTTGTCGCTGGCCGAGTTCGCCATGTTGGCGGGGCTGCCCAAGGCACCGTCACGCTACAACCCGGTGGTTAACTTTCCGCGCGCGAAATCACGCCAGGAATACGTGCTTAAACGCATGCACACGCTCAAGTTTATTGACCAGCCAACCTGGCAGGCCGCCGTCAAACAAAAACTGGTCATCCGCCAGACACGTCAGCAAACGGATGTGGCCGCTGACTACGCGGCCGAAATGGTGCGCCAAACCCTGTTCGAAAAGTACGGCGAATCCATCTACAGTACCGGCATTAAAGTTGTAACCACGTTGAAGCAGGCGCAACAGGCCTCCGCCAATCAGGCGGTGTGGCAGGGGATCGCCGATTACGATCTGCGCCATGGTTATCGCGGACCGGAAAAACAGATCGGCCTGCCCGCCGACAAGACCGCACGAGACGCTGCCATCGTTGATCTGCTGGACGACATTGCCCCTGTCAGCGACTTGTTGCCAGCCGTCGTCCTCGGCGCCACGCCCAAACAAATCCGTGCGCAACTGCACGACGGAACGCTGGTTGAAATTACAGGCAACTCGCTCAAGTGGGTCGCGAACTGGGCTGCCGGCAAGAAAGGGCGCCAGCTTGAGCCGGGTGCGATGGTGCGTGTGCAATTGGCCGGCAGCAAATCACAATGGCGGCTGGCACAGCTACCGGAAGTGGAAGCGGCGCTGGTCGCGGTGAATCCCGAAGACGGCGCCATCACGGCACTGGTCGGCGGATTCGATTTCAATCGCAATAAATTCAACCGGGTGACCCAGGCATGGCGTCAGCCGGGTTCAAGCTTCAAGCCGTTCATCTATTCGGCCGCGCTGGAAAAAGGACTGACTCCGGCATCAATGATCGACAACGCACCCATTTCGCTCACCGCCGAAGAAGCCGGCGGCACCGCATGGGAACCCAAAAACTACGACAGCAGCACCGGCGAGCCGGTGCGCATACGCACGGCACTGACCAAGTCGCTTAACCTGGTTTCTGTGCGTATTTTGCAAGCCATCGGACCCTATTACGCACGCGACTATATCCGCCGTTTTGGCTTTGATCCGGCGCGCCACCCACCTTACCTGACCATGGCGCTGGGCGCGGGCAGCGTCACGCCGCTGCAGATGGCCGCGGCTTACGGGGTATTCGCCAACGGCGGTTTCAGCGTTAACCCTTATCTCATCGACAAGGTGTATGACAAGGACGGCCGCCTGCTGATGCAATCCAGTCCGCGCAAAGTGGGGGGGAACGCCCCGCGGGTGATCGATCCGCGCAATGCCTGGCTCATGACCAACATGATGCAGGATGTGGTCCGGTATGGCACCGCCGCCCGCGCAAGCCAGTTGGGCCGCAGCGACATTGCAGGCAAAACAGGCACCACCAATGATGCGCGCGACACCTGGTTCGCGGGCTTTAGCCCCGACCTTGTAGCGATTGCCTGGATGGGTTACGACCAGCCGCGCTCGCTGGGGCGTAACGAAACAGGCGCACAATCGGCCCTGCCGATATGGCAAAGCTTCATGCGGACCGCACTCAAAGGCGTCCCGCAAAAAGGCTGGCCCATGCCTGACGGCATCATCTCGGCGCAAATCGATCCCGCCACGGGCACACGCGTATCCGAGTCGGTGATTGACATGGTGCTGGGCACGGCCACGCCCGGCATGACGGAATATTTTTATCAGGAATTCCCGCCCCCCGATGCGACAGGCGTGGAGTGGAACACCGAATCCGATGGTTTCGCCGCACCCGGACCTGTTGCCGAACCTGCCATCCCGGCAAAACCCGCGTCCCCGTCGGCGACCAAAGCGCCGGTTACAGTCGGCACGCCGATATGAAAAACCAGGACATGCGCCGCCGCATCGCACATGTGGCGGCGCGCATACTGGCAGAAGATGGAAGCCTCGATTACGGCAGCGCCAAACGCAAGGCTGCGCGTCAATTAGGCGCTCCCGACAGCGACAACCTGCCCGACAACCAGCAGATCGACGAGGCACTGCGGAGCTATCAAGCGCTCTATCAGGCTGACGAAACGCGCGCGCAGGTGGCGTTGCTGCGCCAAGCCGCCATTGAATACATGGAGCAGCTGGCGGATTTCGACCCTCACCTGACCGGCCCGGTACTCAACGGGACCGCTGGCAGAAACACCGACATCAACCTGCAACTCTTCACCGATGACCAGAAGGAAGTTGAATTCCTGCTGATGCGCCTGAAAATACCCTATCAGACCACCGAATACAGAATGAGCGACGCCCCCGGGAAGGTCTACTCACGCTTTATCATCAACGACCCCCGCGCTCCGGTTGATCTGGTTGTTTATCCCGCCACCGAGCTGCGTAGCATGAAGCGGCTGCAGGCGGATGGCAGGCCGCGCCGACTCCGCCTGACCCAAGTGCGGGCCCTGAATTGACCTGCGCGTCAGAGCACCGTTCTGGCATGGATGATGCTGATCAGCCTCCCATGACGCAATTGAGCGAGCGCCCGTGATCCGGTTCTTTCGGCACTATGTGCCCCTTAACTTATTGATACTGGTATTGGTTGAGGCCCTGATATTGGGCGGCGCCATCTACGCGGGCGTCAGCGCGCGCTTCCTGGAAGTCGGCGCAATCCCGCCGGAATTAACCCCGCTGTTGCCTAAGGCGCTGGCATTCGCGGCAGTCATGCTGGGATTGATGACCGCCAGCGGCCTGTATGACCTTGAATGGCAGGGTGGCGCGCGCGTATTGTTGCAACGCCTCAGCCTGTGTTTCGGCATTGGCATGCTGGCCATGAGCCTGCTGTTTTACTTCTTCCCCGTCTTGCTGGTCGGCCGGGGCGCCTTTCTGCTTTCGTTTGGCTTGGCCCTGCTGGGCATACTGCTAAGCCGGACTTTATTCTTGCGCTGGTCGCGGGTGGGCGCGTTCAAGGCCCGCGCACTGGTTATTGGCACCGGCAGCCGCGCCGCCCAGATCGAAACCCTGCTGACCGACCGCGGTCGCGCCAGCAATACCGAGATAATCGGCTATGTTCCCATGGGGGGGAGTCATCATTTCGTCGATCGTGTCCGGATTCTCGACACCGGGGAATCCCTGTCCGAGCTGGTTTCACGTCTGCAGATCAGCGAGATCATCCTGGCGGTACGCGATCGCCGCGACGGCGGCATCCCCGTGCAGGATCTCCTCAGTTGCAAGCTGCGCGGCATCCGCATTCTGGAGTTGTCCAGCTTCTTCGAGCGCGAAAATGGCCATTTGCAACTCGATTCATTGAATGCCAGCTGGATGATTCTGGCCGAAGGCTTTTACCAGGGCATTGCGCGCGACACCATCAAACGCCTGTTTGACCTGGTGGTCAGCGCTGCCATGCTGGCGGCAAGCCTGCCTGTCATGGCACTTACCGCACTGATGATCAAACTGGAAAGCCGTGGACCCGTGTTATATCGCCAGGAGCGCGTCGGACAAGGGGGCAGCCATTTCACCATTTTCAAGTTTCGCAGCATGTGTGTCGATGCGGAAAAAGATGGCAAGCCTCGATGGGCGCGCCAAAATGATACCCGGATCACCTTTACCGGGCGATTTATCCGGCGTACGCGCATTGATGAACTGCCGCAGATTTTCAACGTATTCTTCGGCAATATGAGCTTTGTGGGGCCCCGCCCCGAACGCCCCTATTTTGTGCAGGACCTGACCCAGAAAATTCCCTATTACGGGGTCAGGCACACCGTAAAGCCCGGCATCACAGGCTGGGCGCAAGTGCGCTACCCTTATGGGGCAACCGACGAAGATGCCATGCACAAGCTTCAATATGATCTTTACTACGTCAAAAACCACAGCCTGTTTCTCGACCTCATGATCCTGTTTCAGACCGCACAAGTAGTGTTGTGGGGAAAGGGTGTGCGCTGACTGCGCATTCCTGACCCACGATGCCCGACACTTTGCTCATCCTGGCCGCTGTTGGTTATGGGCTTGCGGCGATGGCCTATCTGGGGCTATCCGGCCTCATCATTTCCAGCTGGAAACGGCGGCACGGACGACTGCTGGTACTGGCCACCGGCCTCAGCACGATTTGGGGCGTGCTGCTGGCGTTAGCGGCCTGGGGGTGGATGCCCCCGGAGCTGGGACTCGCGTCCGAAGTCGGGCGTAATGGCGCCTGGCTGGGGTTGATGCTCTACATCCTGCATCTGCGCCTGCCACCCGGCACAACCCTGCCCGCGCCGTTGCGCCTCATCCGTGTCCTGAGCAGCGTGCTCGTGATCGGACTGCTGGCTGGCAGTCTGATGCCTGTCATCGCGCCCACTCAACCGGTTATACCGCAATGGACGGGGAACCTGGGGCTCCTGCTGCTGACCGTGTTGGGACTGGTTCTGGTTGAACAAGTCTTCCGCAGCACTCGTCCGGAAGACCGCTGGGCGATCAAGTTTCTGTGCCTCGGGCTGGGTGGCCTGTTCGTTTACGATTTTTACCTGTATGCCAACGCCATGCTGTTCAGCGCCATGGATGCCCAGATCTGGACGGCCCGCGGCTATGTTGCGTCCATGGTCGCACCGCTGATTGCAGTTTCGGCTGCGCGCAACCCGGAATGGGCCGCGCCGGTTGGCTTGTCGCGCAGCATGGTTTTCCATACAGCCAGCCTGCTGGGGGCGGGCGTCTATCTGCTGCTGATGGCAGGCGCCGGCTACTACCTGCGCCTGTTTGGCGGCGAATGGGGCGATGTGGTGCAGACCATATTCCTCTTTGCCGCCGCCATGCTGCTGGTGCTGCTGATGTTCTCCGGCACCTTGCGCGCCCGCTCGCGGGTATTCCTTTCCAAGCATTTTTACAGCTACCGCTACGACTACCGGAAAGAATGGCTGAACTTCACCCGCACCCTCACCGAAGGACAGCCCGGCGAGCAAATGTGCGAACGCGCGGTTGAGGCATTGGCCCGGCTGCTCGAAAGCCCGGGCGGCGCCTTGTGGATGCGCGAAAGCCAGACCCGCTACCAACGCGCCAGCCACTGGAACTGGGGCGACATCGAGGGCTCAGAACCCGCCGATTCTCCTTTTATTCAGTGGCTTGCCGAAAAACAATGGGTGCTGGATCTGGACGAGATGAAAATCCGGCGCGACCTGTACGGTGACCTCGATGTGCCTGTGTGGATTCGACAAGCCAATGACGCGTGGCTGGTGGTGCCGCTGATGTTGCATGCGGAGCTGCTCGGTTTTGTCGTGCTGAAACACTCTCTGGGAAAAGCCAATTTCAACTGGGAGGTAAGTGACCTGCTGAAAGTTGCAGCACGACAGGCCGCAGCGCATCTTGCCCAAATGCGTGCATCCAACCAGTTAATCGTGGCCCGCCAGTTTGAATCCTTCAACCGCACCACCACGTTCATCATTCACGACCTTAAAAACCTGATCGCGCAACTCTCCCTGCTCTTGGCCAATGCCGAGAAGCACAAGCACAATCCCGCGTTTCAGGCCGATATGCTGGATACGGTCGAAAATGCAGTCGTTCGGATGAACAAGGTGCTCACACAATTGCGTCGGGGCGGCGATGATGCCCGCATCCAATCCCTGGAGTTGGCGGAAATCCTGAATGAAGCAGCCGCCAGCAAAAAAGCCTTCAAGTTACGCCCCCACCTGGAACTGCCTCCCACCGGATTGCGGGTACAGGCCGAGCGCGAACGGCTCACCCGCGCCATCGGCCATCTGTTGCAAAATGCGCTTGAGGCCACGCCTTCAAGCGGCCAGGTGACGTTACGCGGACGCGAGGAATCCGGCCAGGCCGTTATCGAAATCATCGACACAGGCAGCGGCATGGATGAAGCATTCATTCGAACCCGGCTGTTTCAGCCGTTTGACTCCACCAAGGGCGCAGGCATGGGCATAGGCGCCTATGAGTGTCGCGAAACCTTGCGCGCGCTGGGCGGTTCGATCGAAGTGGACAGCACACCGGGGGGCGGTACCCGGTTTCGACTCACCCTGCCGCTGGATAATAATTTAGTTGCTGGAGGAGACGCCGCATGAGCGACGCCAAACAAACGATACTGCTGGTGGAAGATGACCCGGGACTGCAAAAGCAGCTGAAGTGGAGCCTCGCCGATTACGAACTGGTCATCGCGGCCGACCGCGACAACGCCATCGCCCAGTTGCGCCGCCAGGAACCGCCGGTGGTGCTGCTCGATCTTGGCCTGCCGCCCGATGCCGACGGCGCCACCGAGGGCCTGGCAGCCCTGCAGGAAATTCTGTCGCTCGCGCCCGCCACCAAAGTCATCGTCGTGACCGGCAACCTCGATCGCAGCAATGCGGTCAAAGCCATCCAGCTTGGCGCCTACGACTTCTTCCAGAAACCCTTTGATCCCGATGTATTGATACTGATGATTGCGCGGGCGCTGCACGTTCACGCACTGGAAGCAGAAAACCGGCAGTTGGCCTCCCAGCAGCGCGTGCTGGGACTGATCACCAGCAGCGAGCCGATGCTCAAAATCTGCCGCACCGTGGAGAAAGTCGCCCCAGCCAATGTCACGGTCCTGCTGCTGGGCGAATCCGGCACGGGCAAGGAGGTGCTGGCGCGCGGCGTTCACGAACTGGCGCCGCGCGCCAACAAGCGATTTGTCGCCATCAACTGCGCCGCCATTCCCGATACCTTGCTGGAATCGGAATTGTTCGGCCATGAAAAAGGCGCCTTCACCGGCGCCGCCAAGCAGACCATCGGCCGCATCGAATACGCCAACGAAGGCACCCTGTTCCTCGATGAAATTGGCGACCTGCCGATGCCGCTGCAAGCCAAGCTGCTGCGTTTTCTGCAGGAACGCGTCATCGAGCGGCTAGGTGGGCGCGGCGAAATCCCGGTTGACGTCCGCATCGTGTGCGCCACC
>JADMKH010000059.1:4697-22831 GCA_018780025.1 Thiobacillus sp. | reverse complement strand
GAGAACGCGGTGCCGGTCGATCTGCAGCTGGTGTGCGCCACCCATCGCGACCTGTCCGAAATGATTCGGGCAGGCAGCTTCCGTGAAGACCTTTACTATCGCTTATCCGAAATTTCTGTTGCCATCCCCCCGCTACGCGAGCGGCCGGGCGATGCCGTATTGCTGGCCAGGGCTTTTCTGGAACGCTACGCCAAGGAAATGGGGCGCAATATCCGCGGTTTTACCGCTGACGCTTTGGGTGCGCTCGAATCCCATCCCTGGCCGGGCAACGTCCGTGAAATGGAAAACCTGATCAAGCGTGCCACCATCATGGCTGACGGCAATCAGATTGCAGCAAGCGATCTGGGGCTCAACGCCGGCCAGGCTGCACCGCAACTTTTGAATTTACGTCAAGCGCGCGAAAATGCCGAGCGACAGGCGATCAGCCTGGCACTTGCACGCAGCGAGGGAAATATCGCCCAGGCTGCAGAACTGCTGGGTATCACACGCCCGACGCTATACGACCTGATGGGAAAAATCGGGATGAAATAATGCCGCATCGCATTACCCTTGCAACAAGCCGCGCATCAATGGAGTCCCCATGTCTCAACGTGCATTCGCCTCAAGCTTATTGCTGCCCGAAGTGAACTTGAACACCTTCTGACCAGCGGTACTTCCTTTTCACGCGAGCGCAAAGCACGTAACCTGCTCAAACAGTTCCAGGGTAATAAACGCTAAAGCAGTGACTCAGACTCGAGACCGCTTCAAACATAGCTTTAATTGGAGTTCGAAGAAATGATCAAACGCCCCCTCATTCTTGCTTTCGCTGTAGCAGGCATCGCACTCATCACACTCCCAGGTTGCGACCGCACTGCTCTCTTGACCGAGCAAGAACATATTCAGCGTGCCAAGGACTCTGAAATGGGGGGCGATCTCAAGACAAGCATCATCGAACTAAAAAACGCCATCCAAAAGAATCCCGATAGCGCCCAGGCCCGGTTAATGCTTGGACAGGTCTATCTTAAAACCGGGCAAGGAGCGGAAGCGGAGAAAGAGTTAAGCCTTGCCAAGCGTCTTGGGGTCAGTGAAAACTCAATTAAGCCACTGCTTGCGGAAGCATTGTTGCGGCAACGGGATTATCAACGCCTATTCAAGGAAATAGAAATCACCGGAACCGAGTCGCCTGCAAATAAATCCAGAATCCTGCGCATGTTTGGTGACGCGAAACTTGGACTGCAAAAACCGGATGAAGGATGTTCCCTTTATGCCGAATCAAACAATATTGATGCTTCTCACATACCCGCTCATTGGGGACTGGCGAACTGTGCATACGCCAAAGGAAAAGCAGATGAAGCTCGCGTTCATATCCAGGCTGCAGTCAAGGTTGACCCCAACAACCCGGACAGCTGGATACTCCTAGGCGATCTGGAACAAGCTGAGGGAAAACCTGATGCGGCCGAAGCAGCTTATGTAAATGCCCTGAAACATAATCCCGCAAGCATTCCCGGCCTTTTCAAGCATGCATCACTCATGCTGTCCAAAGGAAAGACTGATATCGCGCAACAAGACCTGAACAAAATTCGTGAAGCCGCACCTGCTCATTTCATGGGTGATTTTTTGCAGGCGCAGCTTTACTTCGCAGCGGACAAGACCGACGCAGCACTGGAATCCACACTAAAAAGCTTGAAGCGTCGACCGGATAATGCCCCAGCTTACTTTCTGCTTGGCATGTTGCAATACAATAAAAAGATATACAGCCAAGCCGCTAAAACACTGAGCCAGTATTTGCAAACTGTTCCGGGAAATGAGGATGCCCGCAAAATTCTAGCGGCCACATATCTCAAACTTGGAGAGCCAGACCAGACTCTGGCACTGATAAAGCCGCTGCTCATTGTTAAAACAACCGACCCACAAGTGTACGCGCTGGCAGCAGAAGCCTATATGGCACTCAAGGAACCCGGTACGGCAACCAGCTTGTTCGAGAAGGCATCGGATCTCGTGCCAGCCAATGCAACCCTGAAAACCCAATTGGCATTGAGTCGCATGGAAACGGGTGATACTGCCCATGCCATTGCAGACCTTGAACGCGCATCCCGCAGCGATTCAGGCGCGCAACAATCAGGATTAGTACTTACCCTGCATTACCTGCGCGGCAATCAACCAGAAAAAGCCCTGGAAACCCTCGCTGACCTGATAAAAAACAACCCCAATGATCCTTCATTGCAAAACATGAAGGGCGTTGCCTATGGGAGCAAAAAAGATTTTGCCAATGCCCGAAAAAGTTTCGAGCAAGCGCTTGTACTGGCACCCGATTATTTTTCTGCTGCCCATAATCTTGCCCTGCTTGATCTGTCCCAAAACAAACCTGAAGAAGCACGCAAACGTTACGAAACCATTCTGGCGAAGAACAATAAAAACGCTCGGGCCATGGTGGCCCTGGGTCAGCTGGCTGCACGACAAGGCAAAGAAGCTGAATATCTTTCCTGGTTAAACAAGGCAATCAAGACTGATCCTGGTGCCATGCAACCCAAACAACTCCTCGTCAAATATTACATTGAGAAAAAACAGGAGGGCAAAGCCCTGGCACTCGCCCATGAAGCCATAACAGCCAACCCGAATACACCGGCCGCACTGAGCCTACTTGGCAAGACCCAGTTTTCAACGGGTGAAAAAGAGAATGCGCTGGTGAGTTTCACCAAATTGGTTCAGCTAAACCCCGACTCTGCGGATGCCCATTACCACCTGGGAATCGCTCAACGCGCCTTAAAGAAGATAAAAGAAGCACGTTCATCATTAAAACGTGCGCTGGAAAAGCAACCGGGTTACCTCCCGGCTCAGGAAACGCTGATAGCGATTGAGATCGAAAGCGGAAATCACGATGAAGCGCTGCGGATCGCTTCAGCCATCCAGACTCAACAACCAAAATCACCTCTCGGACCAAGCCTGGAAGGCGATATTCACCTGGCTGCCAAGAATCATGCAAAGGCTGCCCGTGCCTTTGAACGGGCTCACGCCTTAGGTTCAAGCAACATTTTGCTGGTCAAGTGGCATCAGGCATTGGCTTTATCCGATGGCGAAAAAGCGGCCGACGCCATGATTAAGCAATGGCGGGTTAAACACCCGGATGATCTTTTCGTGGAAGCTTACCTGGCACGTCACTACCTCATCGTGGGACGCTATCCGGACGCCATTGCAGCACATGAACAATTATTGAAGAAGGCCCCACGCGATTTCAAGTTATTGAACAATCTGGCATGGCTTTACCAGCAAACAGGCGATCCACGCGCTTTGAGCGTTGCTGAGGATGCTTACAAACTCGCACCTGACAATCCGGCTATCCAGGACACGTTGGGATGGCTTCTGGTCCAGCGCGGAGGAGATGCGTCCCGAGGCCGCGATCTGCTGGCAAAGGCTGCTGCCAATAGCGACAGTCCATCGGTGCGATATCACTATGCTGCCGCGCTTGATAAATCAGGGAACAAAACAAAAGCCAAGATGGAGTTGGAACGTGCTCTCAAGTCCACCAGGCCTTTTCCCGAAAAAGTTCAGGCTGAAGCTTTATTGAAGTCATTCTAGAAAGGTAACGGCCAGGTAGTAATTACACGAACCCCTGATCGGTTCCATAGGCCACTGTCTTTAAGTCAGCCAAGGCCGGAGGTCCCGCGCAAAAATCGCATTATGACGGGGGAGGGTAATTGCTCTGGAAACAGGGCGGCCTGGAAGGGAAGAAAGCCAACCGGAAGTTCTGCTGGGTATATGCAGCCGAATGGTCAGTCACCACCACCATCGTTATTGATCTGGCATCATTTATCCGAGAGAGGGAGTAGGAGTAGGTCGGCAATGCTTTGCCGACCTACACATGCAATCCTGTTTAATGCGTGCCGGATCAATAGTCAAAAGCAGGTGAAAACGCCTTGCGACAACTAATGGATAAAAAAACGCCCCATCCTTGGATGGGGCGTTTTGCAGCAGAACGTACCGTCTTGCTATCAGGAATGGCTCTTGCGGCGACGACCAGCAAAACCGGCTGCCAGCAGACCCATACCCATCAGTGCCAGAACACCCGGTTCAGGAACTGTGGTAACCGCATCCAGCGTCAAGTCAACCGAGGTGGTGCCGCCCAGCGGATCAATAATCAACTGCAGGGCGCCGAGGCTGGCAAAATTGACATTACCACCCGCACCGCAGGTAATCGAGGTCACGCCAGGAATAACGGTACCGCTTGGGTCGGAGAAGCCACACAATCCCGCATTGGTAAATCCAGAGAAGGGAATATAAGACGTCGTCAGACTGTTTGCAGCGTGTGCCAGAAAGCTGATTTTCGTGAACGTGGTGGCGTCCGTATAAGCCTCGATATCAAATCGATAACCCAGATCGGAAAACAGGGTGTCTACACGAAAAGCCGTCGACCCATCGACAAGCAGATCCACCCCGCCCAAACCAGCGGTATTCAGCGCAATAGAACCATCGAGACCATCCCATTGAACCGTTCCTGTACCCGATGCTTGCGAAGACACGCTGAAACTCATTGCGCCCCCGCCTACGCCGATAGCAGCATTAGCAAAAGCATTGCCGCCGGTGGAAAGCAGGCTAACAAAAATGTCGCGCTCGCCGCCCAGAATGTCTGTGCCTAAGGTCGTCACGCTGCTCGAAAGGCCCGAGGCATCGGCAGTTGAGTCCACCAATAAGGCCTGAGAGGTAGTGAATGTATCGATTGTCGCTGCCTGCGCACCAAGGCTCAACATAAGTGCTGCTGCAACCGTCGTAAGTTTGTATGACATGTTCATCGCTGTCTCTCCTGAATAATAAAACCAAAACCGCTGAATCACTTAGCCGACACTCCCCAAACACAATTCGGGCCGGCTCACGCTGATACACTAAGCGACAACCATGCCAGCTATCGAAACCAAAAAAATATCTTTATTATTCAATAATTTGCAAACAACAGCACGATAGTGGCTGACTTTTTTTTCGTGGAATGTAAAGTTTTCCGACGGGTTTTGGCGTGACGCCTGCTAACCATGGCCCCCAATACGCTCCTTTCAGGCAGGGTTTGGCATCCAGCAACGCTACGAACAGGTATCTTATTGATTTTTATTACATTAAATGAATGTAAAGTATCCTGACACACAATATTTCATGCGCCCAATGGCGGAAATGCTGGCGCCAGAAAATCAAGTGCCGAGGATATCGGCTACTGCCTTTCTGAAACCTGCCGTTGCGTCGTGACGGGCTAGTGCGTCCCCCACATGGCGGGCGGCCCGGCTGAAGGATTCCTGCCTGAGCAAGGTATCTGCCGTGCAGAATATCTCTTCGACCGTGGTTCTCGCTGCACGCAACAGGATCCCCGCCCCAAGCTTTTCCAGCGCCTGCATGTTCAGCAGTTGGTCCATATTCGAGCAGATACCCATAACCGGCACGCCACTGGCGAGTGCCTGGTAGGTGGTGAGGCTGCCGCCGTTGCTGATGACGAGTTGCGCACGCCGACTTGCAATATCGACGGGCAGAAAATCGGCTATGTAGACATTGCCGGCCACGTCGGTCAATGCGATCTTGCCGGCGGTGGCCACCATGACGCTGACCGGAAGTCGCGACAGGGCGGTAAGCGTCAAGGGCAGGAGATCAGCCTGACCCGAACTGCCCAGGCTTAAAAAGACCACAGGCTTATCGCCTGGCAGGCTATCCCACCATTCGGGAAGCGGCGTTTTGGTGGACCAGAGCACCGGGCCCAAATAACGGTGATGACCGGGCAAATCATGGGTCGGCACGACGTCTGGTGTATCGGCATAGAGTGTGTAGTTGCCCCAGGTGTAGACCTGTCTCAGGTCTGAACCCAACGACGGCAGCCCGAACTTGCGGCGCACCCGGTTCAGGGGGCGTGCGTGCAGGGCGAAGGCGAAGGGCCGGACCACATCGAAAACCTTTTGCGCGAAGGCTACGCCCAGGATGCGTGTCATGGGCAGGTCGGGCACCGGGTAGGCCACTTCGGCGCAGGGACTCCAGTAGGCATTGACGACTGCAGCATAGGGAATGCACCGCAAAGGGGCGCTCACCGCCAGCGACAATCTGAAGTCCCCCACCACCAGATCAGGCTGGATGCGATCGAGGAGCGCCAAATCCGCCTCGACATAGCGGGTGAGTGTCTCGACGTCATATAAGGGCTTGCCGCGGGCGAGCGCTTGCGCGAACGCTGCGGAAGAGAGGGATCGAATCGGGTGAAAGGCACAATCCAGCGGCTTTTCCAGATCGATGTAACGCGGGTCCGAGGCAACCACGACTTCATACAGTTCCGGGTCGAGCGCTTTCGCCAGCGTGACAATCCGCGCGAAGTGGGCCAAGGTAACGGCTTCGGCAACCAGAAGAACAACCGGCTTGTTTCGAGCTTGCATTACACTGACTCGCGGGAAAGCAAAACCATAACACAGGGATTATTTCGAATCATGGCTCGTGCGTTATTAAGCTCATGTTGATTCACGCCTCTTATGTGAGCGCAAGCTTATGCGGATTTGCAACAAACCGCTGCCAGCGGGGGTTCCGCGTTGCCATGCCCGGCCTCTCAGGCCAGGACGCCTTTACTGAGCGCTGCCCATGAGCCTCATGCTTTCGCACGCACACCATGCCATGGCTGATCTGCTGATAGCCGCACGCAATCTCACGCGCAACAGGAAGCGGGCGCTGACGGCATTACTGACAATCGCGGCCGGCGTCATCGCGATGGTGTTGGCCGATGGCTTCATCCAGTGGATTTACTGGGCAATGCGGGAAGCCACCATCCAGTCGCAGGTGGGGCATATCCAGGTCGTGCGCCCCGGCTTTCACAGCGCGGGCAGTGCAGCCCCGTTCGACTATCTGTTGCCAGCCGACTCATCCGTGCGGGATGCGGTCGAGCAAACCCCCGGGGTCAAACTGGTGGCGCCGCGACTGGCCGTGACCGGACTCATCAGTCATGGCGACACAACGGTTTCATTTATAGCAGACGGCGTGGACCCCAAAAAAGAGGCTCAACTCAGCAAGGCCCTGCGGATTGTGGAAGGCAACGATCTTGCCGACGTTAATGCACAGGAAGTCATCCTCGGGCGGGGCCTTGCCCGCACACTCGGAATTGGCCCAGGCGCCACGATCGCGCTGTTGGTGACCAGCGCATCCGGAGGCATCAATGCCGTGGAAGCCAGGGTGAGCGGCCTGTTCGTTAGCGCCAACCAGACCTACGACGATGCGGCCCTGCGTTTGCCCATCAAACTTGCGCAAACCCTGTTGCTCGCCGAGGGTGCCCACGGCTGGCTGGTTTTGCTGGATGAAACCGAGGAAACAGATCTTTTCCTCGAACGGTTCCGCATGCGGTTTCCTGAAAAAAGCACGCAACTTGAATTTGTGCCCTGGTATACCCACGCCGACTTCTACAACAAGACCGTGGCATTGTTTACCCAGCAAATGAAAGTGCTCCGGCTGATTATCGGATTCATCATCATTTTGAGCATTTCCAACATGCTGGTCATGAACGTTCTGGAACGCACCGGCGAAATCGGCACGCTGCTGGCAGTCGGTTTCAAGCGCCGCAAGGTCATGCAGGCTTTCGCGCTGGAAGGACTCTTGCTCGGACTGATTGGCGGGGGGCTGGGTGTATTGACAGGCTATGGGTTAGCCGTGCTGATTTCGACCATCGGCATTCCCATGCCCCCCCCGCCGGGGATGGAGGAAGGCTACACCGCCGAAATCCGCATCACCCTGCCCGTGCTGGCCAACGCCTTCACCATCGCATTCTTCACCACTGCGCTGGCGGGCCTGTACCCGGCCTGGAAAGCCTCGCGCCTCAATATCATTAACGCCTTGCGACACAACATCTAACCATGTTCAAGCTCGCCTTCCGCAACATATTCCGCAACTGGCTACGCACCGGGCTGACACTGGCCGCGATTATCAGTGGCGTGGCGGCAATTATTATCAGTGGTGGATTTGTCGAGGATGTGTTCGTGCAGTTGCGCGAGTCCACCATCCATTCGCGTCTCGGTCATGCGCAGATTTTCCGTACGGGCTATCTCGACTATGGGCGCCGTGAACCGGCTCGCTATTTTATTGAGGCGCCGCAAACGCTGGTCGATCAAGTGCAGACGATCCCGCATGTGAAGGAAGTGATGACGCGGGTGAATTTCTCCGGGCTGGCCAATAACGGCCGGGCTGATCTGCCCATCATCGGCGAGGGCGTGGAGGCGGACAAGGAAGCCCGCCTGGGAACCGCCATGGTTTTTACCGCCGGACAGACGCTAAAGGATGCCGATCCCTTTGGCGTCATTATCGGCGAGGGGGTTGCCAGCGCATTGCAACTCAAACCCGGCAGCCCGCTCAATCTCACCGTCACCACCCCGGATGGCGCGTTGAACACCCTGGAATTCAGCGTGGTGGGGGTTTTCCGCAGCTTTTCCAAGGATTACGACGACCGCGCTGTCCGTATCCCGTTGGCGGCTGCCCAGGAGCTGCTTTACATCTCCGCCATCCACAGCGTAGTGGTTGCGCTCGACGACACCGCCCATACCGGGGCAGTGGTGAAAGAATTGAGGAACCGGCTCGACAAGCCTGGCTACGAGGTGAAATCATGGCAGGAGCTTGCTGATTTCTACAATAAGACCGTGGCGCTCTACAAGCGACAGTTCGGCGCCCTGCAGGTCATCATTCTGGTCATGCTGGTGCTGAGCGTGGCGAGCACCGTAAACATGGTGGTGTACGAACGAACCGGTGAATTCGGCACCCTGCTGGCTTTAGGCTTGAAACAGCGGCAGATATTCCAGCTCGTGGTTCTGGAAAACACCCTGCTGGGACTGGTCGGCGGTGCGCTGGGCGTGGTCGTCGGCCTGGCACTTGCCGCAACCCTCTCGGCAATTGGTCTGCCAATGCCGCCGCCCCCCGGCTCCAACGCTGCATATACGGCCAGCATCCGCATCGTGCCGTGGGTATTAGGGATGGCGGCCCTGACAGGTGCGATGGCGGCCACCCTGGCTGCGTTGCTTCCCGGGCGCCGCGCCTCACGGCTCGCGGTCGTGGACGCGCTGCGCCACAACATTTAACGGCTGAGCTTTTTCAGGTAATCCTTGGTAAAAATCTTGTCGGGCAGTTCACGCTTGACCATATTGCTGTATTCCAGTTCGGATACGTGGCCTTTTCTCAATGAATCTTCGACGATCAGCCGCGTGGGGCGCGTTTCGCCTCCCATGGTTTCAAAATCGCGGTAATGGGCCGTTTTGAGCAGCCGGCCCGAAACCGCGTAGAACTCTGCCTTGAGTGGCCGGGCATTTTTTGCGTTGACCCAATACAGCACTTTGCGATACGTCACCCATCTATCCATGGCACTGAGTTGCAGGACGTAATAGCTCTCTCCATCCAGCATCTCTTTGCGCAGAATCCGGGGCTCGTAATCACCCACGAAATTGGCGCGCGCCAGATCGCCGTTGGCCACCTGTCCCGTCAGACGCTGGGACAGCGGCAGACGAATCGGCTGCGAAAGGTTGGGCAGAAAGGCCCACAGGTCGTTGTCGCGCATCAGCAGAATCTGATTGCGATCTACCGCAGGCGCGGTGGTTTGAACCAGCGTCTGCCTGTTGCCGTTCGACAGGATGCGATATGAGCGTTCGTCCGGCTCGCTATCCGGCGCGGTCGTGGTGATCACGATATCGACCTGGAAGCCTGCTTCGGGAAAGCGGATGCGATCGGCTCGCTGCAACAACTCGCTGGCCAGATTATCTTTGTCGGGCGTTTCCGCGGCCCAACCTGGACTGCTACAGGCGGCAAGCAACAGTAACGCCACGACCCAATTGGCCATGCCCTGTCGCGACGTCAGACTTATCCGGTTCAAGGGTAAGCGGGAAACTGTAGGTAGGTGCATCTGGCGTCCTTGGGATGGGGCTACTGATTTAACATTATCGGCTACTATGCTGATTGCTTCAGTTGCGTCGTGCTCACCCGTGTCGGGCAGCGAAACATACCTGGGTTAACCTTTTGCCATGGCCAAACTCCTGATCCACGAAGACCAACAGCCACGACGCGAAGTCCGCCTTTACAAACCCCGTATCAAAATCGGTCGCGCCTCGGAATGCGAAATCCAGTTGTCGTCAAGCGGGGTCAGCCGCAAACACGCCCTGATCACCCGTGAGGACAGTACGTACTTTATTGAAGACCTTGGCAGCACCAACTCGGTTCTCCTGAACAAGCAAAAAATTCAGCGTGCCGAACTGAAACATGGCGACCAAATCGGGATTCACCACTTTGTGCTGGACTTTTTAGAAGATGTTTCCTGCGAGGACATGGCGTCTGACAATGTTGTGCTTGTTGAGGATGTCAGCAAGGCATATGCGCTGGGAAAGCAGACGGTCACGGCCCTGCAGCATGTTTCGCTTTCCGTTTCAAGGGGCGAGTTCATGGCGCTGGCCGGGCCTTCCGGCAGCGGCAAATCAACCTTGCTGAACCTGATCGGATGCATCGACACCCCCTCTTCCGGGCGAATCTGCATCCAGGGCCATGACATCGGCGGCAGGACGCCCGACGAACTGTCAGATCTGCGCCTGAACACGTTGGGATTCGTGTTCCAGACGTTCAATCTGCTGCCTGTGTTATCGGCTTGGGAAAACATTGAATATCCTCTGCTGCAAAAGCGCGATTTGGATAAAAGCAAACGACAACAACGTATTGAGCACTATCTCAAGGTGGTGGGGCTGGCGCAATATGCCCATCATCGCCCGAATGAGTTGAGCGGCGGGCAGCGGCAGCGTGTTGCGATCGCGCGCGCCCTGGCGACGAACCCCAAAATTGTGCTGGCTGATGAACCGACAGCCAACCTCGATCACAAGACGGGCGAAGATATCCTCCGGCTGATGAAACAGCTTAACCACGACGAAGGCACAACCTTCATTTTTTCCACGCACGACATGCGGGTCATGGAAATGGCCGACCGCGTGATCGAACTGGCCGATGGCCAAGTCACGGAATAGAAAATCATGGCGCCCACTTGCTTGCCCCCCCAATACAAAAAAATCGCCCCTCACGCCGGATTGTTTGCGGGCGTATTGCTGGGGGCCATGGTGGGCACCACTCCGATTGCCCAGGCGCAATCAATCGATGATCTGTTCGGCGGCCCGCCTCCCGCAGCCAGAAAATCGGCGCCCAAGTCCACGCCACCCGCGGCTGAGCCTCCGCAAACGATTACGCCGCCGGCCCCTGCCGCAACCACACCCACGCAACCCGTCACGCCTGTGGCTGCGCCGGCCGCGCCACCCGTTCCCGCCCGGGTCGAGTCTCTGCCCTTGGCACAACCCGAACCCAGTCGCTCAACGTTGACCGGTTTTTATCAGAACGACCTGGCCTATACCTATGCGGGCAAGAAACACTGGTCGCGCTTCAACAACACGCTCGACCTCTCAGGCCAGGGCCGCACCCAGGGGGGGATGGGATGGAAGCTCGGTGGACGCGTTCTTTACGACCCTATCTACGACCTCACCGACCACTACCCTGACGCGGTGCGCAAGGACCAGCGCTTCGAAGCCATGATTCGGGAAGCGTATGTTGACGTGGGCGCGGGCGACTGGGAATTCCGCCTCGGCCGTCAACACATCATTTGGGGCGAAATGGTCGGCCTGTTCTTTGCCGACGTAGTGTCCGCCAGGGATATGCGCCAGTTCGTGCTGCCCGACTTTGACATGATCCGTATTCCCCAATGGGCGGCGCGCGCCGAATATTTTTCGGGTGACTTTCACGCCGAGGCCGTGCTGATTCCCTACATGACGTATGACGATATCGGCAAGCCAGGCGCTGAATTCTATCCATTCAATCCGCCGCCTGTTGCCGGTTTCACCACGCGTTTTGCCAAGGAGAAAAAGCCGGTTGGCCTGGATGAATCGGCCTACGGCACCCGGCTTTCCTGGATCAGGAATGGATGGGATATGTCCGGTTTCATTTACAGCGCCAATGATCCCTCTGCCGCATTTTTGCGCCAGACCTCAGGCTCAGTCATCACTTACCAGCCGATTCATAAACGCATGCATCAACTGGGGGCCACGCTGGGTAAAGACCTGGGGCCGATGGTTCTCAAGGCCGAAGCGGTGTACACCCGCGGGAAACTGTTCAGCACACTCGACCCTCTCGATGCTGACGGCCTGGTCAAGCAGAACATGCTCGACACCGTTGTCGGACTCGAATGGAGCTTTCCGCAGGAAACGCGCTTCAACGTTCAGCTGTTCCAGCGCCGGTTCACCAACCACCATGCCAGCATTGTTCCGAACCGGACTGAAAACGGGTTCTCGCTCCTGCTCAGCACTCAGGCGCTGCATCCCAAACTGGAGCCCGAGATGCTGCTGATCCGCAGCCTGAACCGCAACGACTGGTCTGCCCAGTTCAAGCTCACCTACAAGCTCGATGGAAACTGGCGGCTGGCCGCCGGAGCCGATGTTTTCGAGGGACCGAAAACAGGATTATTCGGCACCTACGACGACAAGGACCGGGTATATACCGAAGTCCGCTACAGTTTCTAGTGCGTTGCCAGTCAACGCCAGCATCCCGTTTCAAGACCTTTGCCCCTTACGGGTAAAGGCATAACAGGGCATACGCAGGTTCGATCGTTCACCCGGATTATGCCGCCCCCTGCCGGAGAAAAACATGAAAACCGAGGCGCTCGATTTTGTCTTGTCCATGACCGTCATCACCCTGCTGGCATTGATTGCAGGAGTCATTGCCGCGCTGTGCGCAACCGGTTTCACCATGAATTGGCTGGGGCCCTATCACGTGCTGGCCGATGCGCTGTTGTTCCTGCTCTTCTATGGTTTGGCGTCAGCCATTTTCTGTCGCGTGCTGGTAGCCGCGTCACTTCTCCGCCCGGGCACATTCCCGATGGGCGACCCCCTGTTTCGTTGGTGGAAACTGTTCACGGTGATTTACGAATTTGGCCGCGGTGCGCTGCTGCCTTTCACCAGCGTGTTCGCCAAACCGCTGGTTGCCCGGTTGTTCGGTGCACATATTGGCCGGGACATCGCACTCGGCGGCCATCTGGTTGATCCCCAGTTCATTACTATTGATGACGAAGCCATTGTGGGCCAGGATTCGGTGATTACCGCGCACACCCTCACCAGCGGCACCCTGACCCTTGAACCGGTGACGATCGGCGCCCGGGCAACGGTGGGGGTCAATGTCGTGGTGATGTCAGGCGTCCAGGTCGGAGCAGGGGCGATCATAGCGGCAGGGGCAGTGGTACCGCCCAACACCGTGATTCCGCCCGGCGAACTTTGGGGGGGAATGCCCGCCCGCAAGTTAAAGGACGTAGCTGACGTGTGATGTCCTGAATCCGGGGTGGCTTTTAGCGTCGCGATATATATTAGAAACTTCGCCTATTCGAATTCAGCCCGCCCATTTGTCGATTTTTTTTACACTCCCCGCTTTTCCCACCCTTTTCCAAGCCAACAAACAGAACATAATCCATTGTTATTTATGGATATTATTACTTATGGCACGGTTGATGCTAACTGTTTGGTATGTACCCAGATTTACAGATTGGGCGCGCCCGATTTTCTCTCTCGGCAACCGCTCACGGCGAAAGGAAATAGTCATGAAAAGCCTCAATAAACTAACTCCGCTCTCCATAGCATTGCTTGGCATGAGTCTTTCCGCGCCGGTCGCCGCCCTGGATCTCACCAATATCGAAGGCACGTCCAATCCCGCGCCCTACGTCACTTACGGTGACGGAAATTCCTATTCGCTGCCGGTGTTGGGCATCCTCTATGACATCTACAGTGGCGGCACCTTTACCAACAGCATCCAGCCGGGCAACCCCTATTATGTGAATTCCACCCCGGGCGCCATCAAGGATCTGACCGTGATCGGCACGGGGGCCAGCGGGAATCCGGTCACCACCAATACCGCGGGCATGGACGGCGCCTATGCCACCCCCAACTCGGACGGCATCACATTCTTTAGTACGGGAACGTTTACCGATCCCGGTGGGGCTGGCGAATTTACGGGTGACCTGGCAACAACCTGGGATGTCCAGCTGAGTGCGCTCAGTGGTTTCGTGGGCAGCGAATCACCGGTTTTCTTCTTCAACAACAACCAAACCAACTCCGGTTCCACCGCAGATCAGAATCTGGCAATTTGGGCCGCGCTCACCTTGTATGACACGGATGCCACGAATGGCACAACAGCCACCAAGACACTGTATTTCAGCAACGGCGGTGGCGCGTATGCGCTGGTATCAGAAGGCGGCGGCGGCGTGTTGAACGGTACGGCCGGCACCGGCACTCTTGGTGGCCCCACAGCCCCCCTCGCCGGCGATAACGCCAACACTGACTACGTACTTTCCGGCGGCGCACTGTGTTATTCGGCGGCTTTAGCCATTGTCTCCTGCTCTAGCTCGCTGGCAGTGGGTGGCCCAATCAACCACAACCTGGGAGCGAATCAGGCCGTGTATGCCGTGGTGTTCCCGGAACTGAACAGGATTCTGGCTGCAGCCAGCTTCGAGGGCTACACGGTGTTGAGCATCGACTGGCGCATGGGCTGCGACCCTGCCACGACCAATCCAACTGCGAATTGTGTAGGCCGCAGCCTCAACAACGGCTTCGAGCAGTTGTTTATCGGAACCACCTCGAGAACAGTCAATGTGCCCGAACCTGCCACGCTTGCGTTGCTGGGCATGGGACTCCTGGGGTTGGGGCTTGCACGCCGCCGCCGTACCGCATAATCAGACTGTCGTTTTTACACTAACGGCGGCCGCGGGCCGCCGATTTTCGGCCTGCCCGTGTAAACCCGCCCGAAGCAGGTTATCCACTCACGAACGAGATGACGCCTTCTGTTTCTGTCCAGCGGCCCGCTCCGACAGCACGTTTTCGCCGCAGCAAAAGACATCCGGCCAAGCCGTCGAAACGATGAAACGATGAAACGAGCCTGGATGCACACACTTTCACACCTAACAAACGGTTGGCTCACGCTGCGGCTATTGATCCGGCATCCTTTATCCGAGAGAGGGAGTAGGTCGGCAATACTTTGCCGACCGACACATGCAATCCCGTTTAATGCGTGCCGGATCAATAATAGCGTGCGGCGGAGGGGTTTATCATCGCATACGCCGCATCCTCTCCCTTTCTTGCTGGTTCAGGAACAGCGTATGCTGGATAGTGTTTAGCCAGTTTGATCTGGCCAATTGATAGTGGATGAGCCGAGGGGGCTACCCGCCCAACTGTTTCAACAGAGTTTTGGCCTCTTCCTGCTGAGGAAAAGCGAGACCACTGTCCAGCAATCGCTTCAATTCCTGCCTGGCACGCGCCGAGTCACCCGATCTGTGCAGCCCATAGGCAAGATGCCAATGTATCTCCGGCTGGTCCGGCATCCGCGACTGGGCGTTGCGCAGATGGACCAGTCCGCGTGCGGCCTGACCCTGTTCCACCAATATCCAGCCCAAAGTGTCCAGTACGGCGGGGTTATCCGGCATCAACCTATGAGCGGTCTCGGCAGTCTTGAGTGCGTTGGGGTTTCGTGCCTTCTGATAAAGCCCGGCGAGGTTGTTCAAGGCCATAACGTTGTTGGGAGCCTGTTTCAAAACAGCCTCGTATTGTGAAATGGCCCCAACTTCATTGCTGCGCTGCATTTGCCTCTGTGCAAGCTGAAGACGCACCGCAATATCCCGAGGGTTGACCTTGAGCCATTGCTGCAGGACAGCCTCGGCTTTATCCGGATTGCCAGCGGCGACGTGCGCGTTGTACAACTTTTGGACCAATCCGGCATTGGGGGTCTGCTTGTAAGCGCCTTCGTACACGGTAATGGCTTCCGTGGTCTTGCCTTGCGCAAGGCGAACATCCCCTTCCAGCACGTGCCCGGCAATGAGCTTGGGGTGGGCTTTCTGCAGCTGGCCAGCCAGCGTCATGGCACGCTCATAATGTTTGCTGCGAAGCTCCAGCAGAGCGAGGGTGGCCAGGGCGTCCGGATGCGCGGGCGCGAGCTTGAGCACCTGTTCGAGGGAGCGGCGGGCGTCCGCCGGACTGTCTGCCATAATGTGCGCAGCGGCCAGCCGCAGATGAGCCAACGGCGCGTCAGGCGTCGACTCCACCAGTTTTTTATAGGTGCTGACAGCGTTGAACCTTTCACCCGAGGCAAGCTGCACCTGTCCGAGGAGTTCCAGGGCTTGCGCGCTGTTGGGATGGGCGTTGACTGCTGCACGCGCATGGTCGAGGGCTTTGGCGGGATTCCGCTTTGCCAGCCAGTAACGGACAAGCTGGGTACGCGGAGCCAGGTTTTTGGCATCCGCGGCTGCGGCTTTTTCCAGCCAGGCGAGATAGTCTTTTTCATTCTTCTCTAACCGGGCCATGTCGGCCATGGCTAACATGGCCTGCGCATTTTTGGGGTTCTTGACCAGGAAATCCTGGATGCGCTTTATTGCCACATCCGGTTTTTTCTCCTGCATGTCCATCTGGGCAAGATTGGCGACCGCAGCGAAATAGTCGCCTTTAACAGCCAATGCCCGCTCATAGCTCTTGCGGGCATTCAATTTGTCATTCTTGCCCAGGTAAGCCGCAGCACGCAGGTTATGCACGACAGGGTCATCAGGCCGCTTTTTTTCCAATATGGCGAGGATTTGTAGCGCTTTATCGAATTCCTTGTTGCTCAGATGAGCAAGAATCAGCAGGGTGTCCGCTTTTACAAAATCGGGATTGATGGCAGAAGCTGCCTCCAGATCAGCCATCGCCCGCGCCGAGTCGCCACGGGCTAGCCGACTCAAGGCCAGATCGGTCCGGATGGCAGGGTTTTGGGGTGCCTGAGCGGCGGCGCGCTCCAGAAATTGACCCGCGCCAGAAAAATCCTTCTCCCGCAATCGAATCTCACCCATCAAGGCCAACAGCACCGGGTCACCCGATTTTTCAGGTGCCAGCGGCTTGAGGATATCCTCAGCCCTGGAGGCATTACCCAGCTTAAGTTCAGTCGAAGCCAGCAGCTTGCGCGCCAACTGATTTTCTGGTGCGACGGCGAGCACTTTGCCCAGGTGATTTTGCGCCAGTTGAAAATCGCCAAGTTCGTGTGCCACGATGCCGGCCAGAAAATTCGCTGGCTGGTTTCCGGGCGCTGATCGAAGGACTTGCTGCAAGGAATCACGCGCTTTTTCCAGACTGCCCTGGCGAAATTCAACAAGCGCCTGCGTGTACTGTACAAGCAGATTCTGGGGTGCGATTTTTCGCGCCTTTTCCAGAGTGGTATTGGCCTCGCCAATTTTTCCCGAATCAAGCTGTATGGAAGTGAGCTTGAGCAGGGCGGCAAGGCTGTTAGGCGCAACACGGCTTGCTTTCTGGAAAGCCTTCTCGGCTTCCGGAACTCGCTTGAGCGCCTGCAGGAGATCGCCTTTCAATAGCAATGCATCCTTGCTATCAGGAACCTTGGCCAAGGTTCGATCGACCTCTGCCAGCGCAGCCTCGAGGTTACCGGACCGGGCCTCGACTCGGGCATATCCCAGGTGCGCTTCGGCATATTCCGGCTCGATGCGAAGCGCCGCATCGTAGGATGACTTCGCTTCGTCCACTCGCCGCAACCCGAGCAGGGCGTTGCCGTGTCCCACCAGAACAGCGGCCCGGGTCGCGGGCTTTGCTTCTTTGGGGTCGGGCACTTCATCAAGCACCCGCTTAAGCTCGCCTTGCCCCAACAAAGCAGCGACCTGTTGCGGCGCCACGCGATCTTCGCCAATGCCCAGTTCTCGCGCCTTCAGCAATTCTTTTTCTGCTGCAGCGTAGTTTTCAGTCGTGTTGTAAAGCACCCCGAGCTGGTAGCGCACCTCGCCGTTCCGGGGCTCTTTTTCCAGCGCGTTCTTGAGTTGTATGACGGCCGCCTTGTAATCACCTTGGTCATGCAGCGTCCTGGCCTCACCCAGATACGATTGGGCATCCCGGTCGCCGCAACCCGCCGCGCCCAGAACAAACGCGATGACAAGCCATGCTTTACGCTGCAGAAGTTCGCCCAACATAAGTTTTCCCTGGTTAACACGTGCAAGACATGGGCTTTTGCCACATTCGCCGACGACTTAACATCATCGGAACATAAGCCCCTGAAAACAATCAGAATGTTAAATATTAGCGAAGCGTATTCCTGATTATCCGCTTGATGAATAGCGAAACCCGACCGTTCCTGCATTCAACTTCAATCAACTCACC
>JADMKH010000059.1:0-4687 GCA_018780025.1 Thiobacillus sp. | reverse complement strand
AATGCAAAATATTAGAAAGCGTATTCTTAAGTCAACTCACCGGATTGCCGCGCTTTGCACAAGCTGAAAGTTTGTCGGTATGCGCAGCCGGGCCGTTCCGTCTACTGTGACAGCAACTGCCCGACAGGCAGGCGCAGCGAGCGGCTGACGGCTTGCCGGCCGCTACCGATGCGCCCAAGAAATACGGCACGATCCCCTGCTTTGTTGCGCAACAACTGGGTGAACCGGTCATTCAGCCTGACCGCTGTATCCATTGCACCATGCAGTTCGCTGAATGCCCGACCTTCGCGCACATAACGGCTGAAAATCAAGGGGGTCATTTCCGGTTGCAGTTGCAGGTTCAAACTGGCCGCTGTCAACCAGAAGCGCTGAACAGCCCGACCAGCAGCAACGTAATCGTCGATCGTCCCGGGCGCTTTGGTGGCAAAAATGGCGAAGTGCGCGGCGCAGAAAAAACCAGGCAGGAGTTCCATTTCAACCCTCGGCGTCAGATGTCCGGCCAAATAAGTGTTAAAAAATTCGACCCGTTGCCAACTGGCCATAATCCAGCGCATTAATTTCAGCGTCATGGCATCAAGCCCCAACGCCTGATCGGGCACCTTGTTCTCGCTGAAGCGCGCATTCCACTCGATGATGTCGCGATGGACAGGATAAGCCTCGGGCAGGGTGAGTCTGAGTCTGGCATTGCTGAACATCAGTTTGGCCCAGCGCCAACGCTGAGTCCCGCCTTCGAACCAGCACACGGTGTATAGCGGTCCGACAGCTGTCTGCAGCGCCTGTTTCTGCGATGGGGTAAGCGGCGTGGTGCGCATGGGGCGACGCTGCACGGAGCGCTGCTTGACCTGTGGCAGCAGGACATCAGGCGTCACTGTACTGTCCGGTATCAGATCCACCAGATAGACGGGGTGGGTTTCAGTCGAATCGGAGCGACGTTTGATTGCCGCCTGAAAACCATATGCGCTGGCGCCGATGGCGAGGGTTTCGAGCAGCGCTCCATGGGCAATCTGACTGGGATGTCCGTCGAGGTCGTAGACACAATGGTCGCGCGTATCGTAGGCATGGACAACCAGATGATGGTCGTCGATCACTTCAAATCGCCAAGGCTGCGTGTTGTCGCCGGAAGGCGCCCAGCGGGCAAGATCCAGAATATCCGAGATGTACTGAGGTATCGGCGGCATTTATAGTCCGAGTTTGCGTTTGGCGAGCGCGATTAGAATCCTTTGCAGGGGATTTCGATTGCCGCCGGGCCGCCAGGTTCGGACCAACTTGTTGCGGTAGGCATCGAAATGATAGCCCTTGGGCGCAGTCCGCACCCCCCCCCGACCCAGAAGAATTTTCAGGGCCTCGGTTGCGGCAACGCCGGCGCAAAGCTGGCAGGCCATGATAGTGGAGGGGCCTTTCCGGTTTGCCAGGTCGACTGTACTGGGGTCAACCAGATACCCCATTTGCAGGCGAGATGGCGCGAGGCCCATGAGAAAACGCAACGGCTTTTCCGCTTCTGGACAGCCACTCAGCCGAAAATAATCGTCAAAGCGCATGCTGCCCGGCAGAAAGTTGAGCACCGCAGCGCCCATTCCTAATGGTGCAGCCGTGATGGCAGGAATGCCTTTTGCTGCACACGCAGCAAAAACCATCTGCCGCGCTTTGAACGCGAAAAAATCCAACCCATCAATATACAAATCGACACCCTCGAGAAAGGCGTCAACATTGTCTGGGCCTACCCCGTCGGAAAAGCCGGCAAGTTCCAGCTCTGGATTGATGTCGTGCGCCTGCCGCATCATGACCTCCAGTTTTTTCTGGCCCAGGGTGCTGACCGTGGCGCCGGCCTGGCGGTTGAAGTTGGCTAGATCAAAGGTGTCGAAATCAGCCAGATGAAATTTTCCTATTCCCAGCCGGCAAAGCGTCAATAGGTGAACCCCACCCACCCCGCCCAAGCCTGCAATGGCGATGCGTTTATGACGCAAGCTTTCCTGCTCCGAAGGGGTCAGCCAGCCAATATTTCGGGAAAATGCTTCCTTAAAATCAAAGGACATCATGATCCGAACCGGGAAAGCCCAAAGGAATCATTCTCCTCTTTGAAGTCGCTGGGTGATCCCCAACTCATCTTCTCGCGAAAAAAAATATGGGTATATGGACTTGATGCCCTGCACTGCCGAACCCATACCCCCGTATTGCACGATCTGCTCATCCGCATGCGTCAGGTCGAGTCGCAGCAGTACAGCAGGGGCATTCACTCGCGGGCAGATTCGCTCTTCTCCAAACGGTTCAAATCCGAGCATACGTTGATAAAAAAGCACATGACGTGGATTTACTTCGATCAAAAAATCTGTGGCGTGGTGAAAGTTTCGTCCGTAAATAAAAGACAAATGAAACAGGGCCGCCAGGACGCTTTTTGATTTGATGTCCTGATCAACGGCCAGCCGGGTGATGTCGCACGGTTTTCTCCCCGCTGCGCGCAGCTGATTGGTCTCGTTCTTATAAAGCTGGTCAACGACCATACCCTCATGCGAATCCAGGCCGAGCGTAAGGGTGCCGACCACTTTTTCATCCTGGTATGCCACCAGGGTAACCTTGTTAGGGTCTTTTCCCAGAGCGTCGGCATCATAGCCGCGCCAGCTGTACATCTTCTCAATCAGCAAACTGGCAGACTTTCTGCGATCCTCCGAGGTGGCGAGGCGCACTTTGAATTCCTGTTTACCGCCACGGGTTTCTTCAGCAACCGGGTCCGCACTCTGATCGAGGCACAAATCTTTCAATCGGTAAGGCGACTGGAAGGCAACGATGGTTTTATCCCATTCGTCTGGATCCTTGCGTCGATTCTTGATACCGAATGGAAGTTTAGGTGTATCGGTCATGTTCCGTGCCATACGAGATAAATGCAATCCGATCATGGTCGTTGTCCATTGGCTTTCGATATGCAACCCAAAACGGCAACATCTCCGGATAACTTGATTGCATCAATATCGATCTACGTTTTTAAGATACTGCGCCGCATCGCGTGCAAAGTAAGTCAAAACACCATCCGCGCCCGCGCGTTTAAAGGCAAGCAGGGATTCCAGCACGCATGCACGCTCGTCCAGCCAGCCATTCTGTGCCGCAGCTTTCAGCATGGCATACTCACCGCTGACTTGATAGGCGTAAGTCGGTGCGCCATATGCATCCTTGACCCGGCGGATCACGTCCAGATAGGGCATACCCGGCTTGATCATGACCATGTCGGCGCCCTCCTGCAGATCCATCCCGACTTCCCACAAGGCTTCGTCGCTGTTGGCCGGGTCCATCTGGTAGGTGTGCTTGTTGCCTTTGCCCAGACTGGCTGCGGAGCCGACGGCGTCGTGAAACGGGCCGTAGAAGCTGGAAGCGTATTTGGCAGCATAGGCCAAGATTCGCGTTTGGATATGGCCCGCATCTTCCAGGGCGGCACGCAGGGCTGCCACGCGGCCATCCATCATGTCTGACGGTGCAACGACGTCAGCACCCGCCTGAGCGTGCACCACGGCCTGCCGTGCCAGCTCGGCGACCGTCTCGTCGTTCACCACATAGCCACTTTCGTCGATCAGGCCATCCTGGCCATGACTGGTATAAGGGTCGAGCGCGATATCGGTGATGATGCCCAGTTCGGGAAAGCGGGCTTTCAAAGCGGCAACGGTGCGGGGGACGAGGCCATCGGGGTTGAGCGCTTCTTCAGCGCCCAGGGTTTTCAAACTGGCATCGATGACCGGAAACAGCGCCAGCGCGGGGATGCCCAGTTGCACGCACTCCTCCGCCACCGGCAACAACAAATCAATCGATAACCTCTCGACGCCAGGCATAGAGGCCACCGGCTCCCGTTTGTTTTGGCCATCCAGAACAAATACAGGATAAATAAGGTCACTCGACGTAAGTGTGTGCTCACACATCAGCCTGCGCGAGAAATCATCGCGCCGCATACGCCGCATGCGGCTTGCCGGGAATTGGCTAAATGGCAGGTTCAAATACATCTCCCAAGAATTTCTATTGTGGTGTGGAACTATTCCTGAACATCAGCGCTCAATGGTGTAAGACGATTTTTGATCGTCTTCCCGCTTCTCCTCCCTGAGCGGGTTGCCTTAATCCCCTTAAGGCATTTTCAGCCCCGGCCCCTCCCTTGGTCGGGGCTTTTTGTTGGTTCGCCCCGCAGGATGAGAATTGACTTGCCGATATGGCTATCGACTATCAATCGGCCGGCAGCGCGTCGCTTTGCTGTGCCGTCAACAGCCAGGCTTCGATCAAGGCGGCTGCATCTTCGGCACCCAGGCGGGACAGACTGGAAAATAACTGGACGGTGACGCCATCCAGCGCAGCGAGTTCCTGCTTGACGCGGCGCAGGGTCAGTACTTTCTCGCTATTGGACAGCTTGTCGGCCTTGGATAGCAGGATATGCACCGGCTTGCCGGTGGGGGTAAACCAGGCGAGCATCTGCTTGTCCAGCGGAGTCAGCGGATGGCGCGCGTCCATGATCAGCACCATCCCGACCAGCGCGTCACGTTCCTGAAGATAGCGCGATAACAGGTTTTCCCATTTGGCCTTCACGGCCGGCGGCACTTTCGCATACCCATAACCCGGCAGATCGACCAGATAGATGTCGGCATCAAGCTCGAAAAAGTTGATTAATTGCGTTCGGCCAGGCGGTTTGGAGGTATAAGCTAACCGATTGATGCGGGTCAGC
>JADMKH010000230.1:8571-34422 GCA_018780025.1 Thiobacillus sp. | reverse complement strand
CTAGCGAAACTCAATTTCGCACAGACATCATTGACGCATTAATTACGCAAATTAGAATAAAGCAAATCATGTACTTATTCACAATGAGTTCCATCCATTCACGCACCGACCATGCGTCAAACTTCTTGCGTTTTTTCACACCGCACTGGATGTTGGCGTGCTGACTTAAGCTTTTCTCAGCCATTAATTCACATCTCACAGCCCCGACAGCCAGTGAGCGATTTACATCATCATGTGCACATATCCCAATTAATTGCATTAATTTATCAAGTGCCCAGCAGTTGTAAAAACCATGACAATTAAATCTCGAATCCTTGTTGTTGCTTCTGAATATCCAGCCCCTGACAGGGCATCGGGGGACGTTCGGTTTTTCAGCTTGTTGAGGATGCTAAGCGAGGCATATGAGGTTTCATTTTGCGCCATCGCGCAGAGTAGGCAAGTGGAAAGGCTGGGTGTACCTGATGTGCAGCGGTACGAATCCGATCTCAAACAGCTTGGTGTCAAGGTGTTGCAACCGGGTGTAGCGCGTGTCCTAAGGGTTGGAAGCTTCGATGCTGTGCTATTTGAGTTCCATTACGTGGCTCGCAACTTCATCGAAGAAGTCAGAATCCAGCAGCCCGGAGCTCGAATTATCGTAGCCAGTGTGGATGTGGCCTTCCACCGTCTACTTTCCAAGGCAAAGGTAACAGGTAACAAGGCAGACCATGATCATGCGTTACGAGAAAAAGCCTCTGAGCTTGCGGTCTACCGTTCAGCCGATGTGGTCGTCACCGTGACACAGGAAGATGCCAATATCCTGTTGAAGGAAGACCCATCGCTCTCCACATGGGTTATTCCCAATATCCACACGCTGCACGAGCCGGTCAAACTAACGCTGGAAAACGCAAATCGTCTGGTCTTCGTGGGCAGTTTCATTCACGAACCGAACGTGGACGCAATACGCTACTTCTGCAGCGATGTCCTGCCCCTCATCGCCGAGGCGGTATCGGAGGTGCATATGCGCATTATCGGCAACGCGCCACCGCCAGAAATCGTACGACTCGCTTCCGGGCGCGTGGAGGTGCTGGGATACGTGCCAGAGACGAAACCATTTCTGGAGACCAGCGCAGTTTCCATTGCTCCATTGAGATTTGGCGCCGGCATGAAGGGTAAAATTGGGGAGGCGATGTCCTTCGGTCTGCCGGTAGTCACAACCACAGTTGGGGTGGAAGGGTTTGGCCTCACACCGGGTAAAGATGTGCTGGTGGGGGACACGCCGGAGGCGTTCGCCCAAGCGGTCGTGAGCCTGCTGCGTGACAAAGCGCTGTGGGCGAAAGTTGGGGCGTCGGGTTTTGAATTCATCCGGGACAATTATTCGGAGCCCATTGTACGGCGCGCGGTCTACCGCCTTTTCGATGGAGTGTGCGCCTATCCTGTAAAGCGCATCAAAACCCTCCACCTGTTGCGGCGCAAGTTGGCAGAACTGGTCGAGCGCCATTTAAGTTGGAGAATGAAATAAACATGGAAAAGCAGGTCAAAGCGAGGGTTATTGCATTTCATCTGCCCCAATACCATCCAACTCCAGAAAATGACCTGTGGTGGGGAAAGGGGTTTACCGAGTGGACCAACACCGCTAAGGCCACGCCCCTCTATCACGGCCATATGCAGCCCCGCGTTCCGGCCGACCTTGGATTTTATGATTTGCGCCTGCCCGAAGCGCGCCACGCTCAGGCCGAGCTGGCGCGAGAATACGGAATCGAAGGCTTTTGCTATTACCACTATTGGTTTGGTGGAAGACGCATCCTGGAGCGCCCTGTCAACGAAATACTCGGCAGCGGCGAACCAGACTTCCCTTTCTGCCTGTGCTGGGCCAACCATAGCTGGAGTTCGGTGTGGGACGGCACCAACAAGAGCCTGATCGAACAGACCTATCCGGGCATGGACGATCACCGGGCCCATTTCGACTGGTTATTGAAGGCCTTTACTGATCCGCGCTACATCACGATTGACGGCAAACCGGTATTTTTGATTTATCGCCCGGATGACATTCCCCACATCCAGAAGATGGTGGACCTTTGGCGCGAGCGTGCGGTCGCCGCGGGCTTGCCGGGTTTGTATTTGATCGGTGTTTCCCATCGCAATGAAAAATGGGACCCGCGAAGCTGTGGCCTTGATGCCTGCGTGATGCAAGCCTTGCCCCGCAGAGACGGACGTATCCCCCGCCGCTACTTTATGGCCAAGCTAAAACTTGCTTTGCAAAATCGGAAATCTGAGTTGACCATCTGGGATTACAAGGAATTCATGCCCAGCCTGCTGCGTAGCAACAAGGTTGATTTTGACGATTACCCCATCGCACTCCCTTGTTGGGACAATACGCCGCGCTCAGGTATGCGGGGGGTGGTCTTGCACAACGCAAACCCGGAACTGTTCCGGCAACATTTACGCCAGGCTTTGGGGCGCGTAGCAACACGCCTGCCGCAAAAGAAAATCGTATTCCTGAAAGCGTGGAATGAGTGGGCTGAAGGTAATTATGTCGAGCCTGACCAAAAATGGGGCCGGGCTTATCTGGACGTTATCAAACAAGAAGTAGCACAAAGCGACTAATTGTCTGAACACCTTATGCGTGAGATCGAAACACACCCACAAATATTGGACATCATCCATTGTTTGAATTGTGCATAACTCATACACCACTTGCCCCGATGGCGGTGCAGGCGCGTCTGCCTTCTGGCGCCTCGTCCTGGAAAGAAATGGCAGCGGTGCATGACACGGTTTACCAAAACGCAGCGGGGCGCGCCTGATGCCGGCGCCCTTGACCCGGTTTATCCTGCGCCATAGCGCGCAGCCCCATGGCCCTGTGGGACTCATGTATCACTCGGTTCAACCTGGCCGTAACAAACCAGACTGGCCATGGGCCGTGTCAAAACAGCAGTTTTCCGAGCAGCTGGATGTTCTGGCTGCCGAGGGCTATGTCACACCGACGATCAGCGAATTATTCACCCGATCACAGTCCTGGCCGGAACGCACTGCGTTAATCACCTTTGACGATGGGTATGCGGATAATCTGGATGCCTGTGCGGAATTGCAAAGGCGCGGCATGCGCGCCACCTGGTATGTCGTATCCGGCTCGGTCGGAAAAGCACCCCAATGGCCAGATGATGGCCGGCCATCCGGACGGATGCTCAACCCGAGTGAACTGTGCGAAATGCAGGCGGCGGGAATGGAAATCGGTTCCCACACAGTCAATCACGTTCGTCTGACTGACGTTGACGATGTGCGCTTGATGCAGGAACTCACGGATTCCAAAGCGGCACTGGAAGCTATTCTCGGCAAGGCAGTCACCAGTTTTGCCTACCCCTATGGCGCATGGGATGCGCGCTGCGCCGTTGCCGCACAGCAAGCGGGTTATACCTCGGCCTGCACCACCCAAACAGGGTGGGCACTGCGCGACAACACCCCCTTTCAGTTGCGGCGGCTGACTGTTTTCAATACCGACACGGCCAGCATGCTGGTGCGCAAACTCTATCTCGGCAGCCATGATGCGCGTTGGCAGGATATTGCCAGCAGCAGGCTGCAGCGCGTCCGGAAAAGCTGAACGACATGAAGCCGGTCGTTACGATCATCATGCCTTGCTACAACGCGTCAGAACATTTGCCGTCCAGCATAGGTAGCGTGATGGCGCAGACAGTCCGCGACTGGGAACTGATTGCCATCGATGACGGCTCCACTGACCACACGCTCACATGGCTTCGGGCACAAACCGATCCACGACTCCGTGTCCACTCCCAGCCCAATCAGGGGGTCAGTGCAGCACGCAACGCCGGGCTGGCCTCGGCAAGCGGTCTGTATGTGGCCTTTCTGGATGCGGATGACACGTGGGATACGCGGTTCCTGGAAAAGATGATGGCCGCGCTGCTGCTTAATCCTGATGCAGTGCTGGCTTATTGCGGCTGGCAAAATGTGGGGCTTCCGGGTGAACGGAACAAGCCATTCGTTCCCCCCGATTACGAAGCGCCATCCAAACGTGAAACCCTGTTTGCTGGCTGCCGCTGGCCCATTCATGCCGCGTTGACACGGCGTGAGGCCATCCTCTCTGCAGGGGGGTTTGATACGCGGCTGAAGAATGCAGAAGATTACGCACTCTGGCTCGAGATCGCTGGAATGCAACCGATTGTCCGTGTGCCTGATGTGCTTGCGTTTTATCATTTTCACGGCACGGGCCAGGCTTCAAACAGCCAAGTCCGTGCCGCGTTGCATCTGCTTGCAGCGCAACAGGCTTATCTTGACCGGCACCCTGAGTTTGCTACGCAACTGGGTAACGCACGACGTGCACTCATGTACGACCCCCTCATGCAAAAGGGGTATGCGGCATACTGGAAGCGTGACCTCCCCGCTGCACGCGTGATCTTCCGCCGTGTCATGCAGGCCGGTTTTGGCGGGGTCAGGGACTGGCTCCATATGTTGCCATCACTGCTTCCCCTGCGCATCCATCGGTTTTTGCTGAGCGTGCTGGGCAATAATCAACCCCCAACATCAAGCAGCAACCCGGACCGGTCATGAAGCTGACTTTTGCCTTCTGTACTTTCAATCGTGCTGATCGCCTGGAAAAACTGGTTTCGGCAATGCGCGCGCAGGAATGTCCTGTTCCCTTCGAGATTCTGGTGGTCAACAATAACAGCAAGGACAACACGCTGGAAGTGCTGGAAAGCCTGCAACGCCAGCCTGGCGCACCCCTCCGGATCTTCACCGAAAACGCGCCCGGCATTGTGCCCGCGCGCAACCGTGTGCTGGCAGAAGCGCATGCCAGCGAATTTCTGGTTTTCATCGACGATGATGAATTACCCCATCCTGGGTTGCTCAACGCCGCATATGACGCCCTGGAAAACGAAGCAGCAGACTGCGTGGGCGGCCGCGTGGACATTGATTTCGCGACACATGGACGCCCGGCATGGCTCGGCGATGATTTACTGGGCTTTCTCGCTGCGATCGATCACGGCGGGCGGGCTTTCTGGATCAAGGGCGAGGACACACCCGTATGGACGAGCAACATCGCATATCGCATGGCCTTTCTGCGCGAACATGGCTTGAAATTTGACGCCCGCTACAACCGGGAAGGTGCGAGCGCAAGCGGCTCGGGGGGCGGCGAAGATGTGGTAATGCTGCGACGACTGCTGGCTCTGGATGCAAAAATTCGTTACCGGCCGGATATGGCGGTTGACCATGGCGTAGAAGCATGGCGCCTGAGAAAACATTATTTTTTACGCCTGCACTATCTGGCAGGCATGCGCAAAGGGCTTCACGAATATCCGGATTATCCGCACAAGCTGTTTGGCGTTCCGCCCTTTTTAATCATGCAAGCGCTGCGTCAAGGCATGAGGGCGCTATCCATGGCTGTTTTGGCGCGTCAAGGTTATCTGCGGCAGGGAATGAACGCCACCCATGCGCTTGGCCTGATACGCGGGTTGCTGAAGCGGCAGGCCTGCACGCAGAACAAGATATAAAAGCCAAAATGGCCCCAATGCGAGAAGGTTCGGTCAAAAGCGATTGAATTGCTCCACAAGATAATGAAATCAAGTATCAGGGGGAAACGCAGCATGACAGCGGGCACGTTCTTCACACCTTCCTATATCGGTGATCTGGCGCGCGTGGTCTGGCTACGGCGTTCAATAGAAGCTTTTCTCGATACGCCAACACGGCATGTCGTCGCAGTTCCCAAACGAGACCTGAGCGCATTCCAGAATGCTTTGGGCTACTCCGGCGAGATTGAATTCATTTGCCAGGAAGAACTGGTCGACCCCGGGTTTTATCCAGACACCCTATACAAGCTGACCAGGAAACTGGCGCCTGGACAAGTGTGGCGCCTGGACAGCCATGCGGGCAAGCCGGGCTGGATCATTCAGCAGATCGTCAAGCTTTCCAGCAACCGCCTGATCGAAAGCGGGCCGATTATTTTTCTCGATTCGGATGTATTTTTCTATCGCCGTTTTTCGCTGGAAGACGATCTCGGCCTGCACGACGGCAAGCGCGTTATGGTTCGCATCCTTCCGGAATCCGAGAGCGGCAAACACCGGCACCATATTGCACACTCGCGGCAATTTTTCGAACTGCCTGAAGGTCCTACCGATACCACCTACATGGCCTGTCCAGCCATCTGGTACCCGGACTGGCTGAGCCAGATGCAGCGGCATATCGAGAAGCTCAAGGGCAGGCCCTGGCAAAAGGCATTGCTTGCGGCGGATTTCAATATTTCCGAATACACGCTTTACGGCGTATTCATAGACGAAGTGCTGAAGCCAGGCAACCTGACGGTGCGCGATCATTCATTCGACCTGATTGCATGGGATCGTGCTTCATTCGATACAATCAGATCGGCTGTACTCAATAGCCGTTCACTGCCTGCCGATAAGCTCACGCTGTGCATACAGTCCAACCTCAACATACCGACATCAGACTACGAAGACATGCTGCAGGCCATTCTGAACCAGGCAAAGCGGGTCACCAACGCGTGAAATTCACGCTCATCGCCACTGTCCGCAACGAAGCCGGCACCATCCATGGATTCGTTGATTCGTTGCTACAACAAACGCGCAAACCCGATGAAATCCTGATTGTGGATGGCGTGAGCACAGACGGCACCTACGAAATACTTGCGGACTATGCTGCGCGCGGGCTGCTTCAGGTTATTTCACAGCCCTGCAATATCGCCGAAGGACGCAATCTGGGCATCGCTGCAGCGAAGGGAACCCATCTTGCGGTCACCGATGCGGGATGCAAGGTGGAGCCGGACTGGCTGGCGCATATCGAGCAGTGTTTTGAGTCGGACTGCCATCCCGATGTGGTTGCAGGCAATTTTCGCTTTGAAACCCAAACGCCATTTGAAGAGAGTGTGGTACTCGCGACCTTTCAACCCAATCGTGACCATACCGAAACGGCGCGTTACTACCCTTCCAGCCGTTCGGTTGCGTTTACCAAGGCGGCCTGGGAGCAAGCCGGGGGCTATCCGGAATGGCTGTATGCCGCTGAAGACACCCTGTTCAACATTCGTATGCGTCAACTGGGCTTACGCTTTGTGTTTTGTCGCGATGCCATCGTGCGTTGGCGCCCGCGCGAAACCTGGCGTGCTCTGGCCAGACAACGGGTCAATTTTTCACGTGGCAATTCGCGCGTGGGAATCGGCACAGCAGGCTACCTAACCAATCTCAAGGTGCATGCTGTATTGATCGTGTCGGTGATTGCAAGCCTGTGGTTTCTCCCTTTTTTGAGCGCTGCATTTATTGTGGCTGGATGGCATTTTTACCGCAACTTGTGGCCGCAGGCGAACAGGGCAACAGCCGATAAAGGCTGGAAGATGCGGATCCGGGTTCTGGGGGTCATGGAGTTTGTGCGGATCGCGAGTCTGTATGGCTTTCTACGCGGTCGCTGGGACCGTTATTCGAATCCGGCTTTCATCGCCTGGCAAATCGACTATATGGGCGTTGCCACCGTGTCCGATCTGGACCTGTCTGATCCGGTCGGTACGAATCACAGGAACCGGCTTCAATTACCCCCCGACCAGGGCATGGTGCGGATTGAAGCATTGGCCATTTTCACAACCGCCTGTGGTCTGGTCGCATGGTTTGCCAGTGGCGGGGGGCATTGGGCCGGCCTGCTCCCTGCCACGTTGGCCGCTTTCATAGGCGCAGTTGCCCTGCTCGCCAAATCGCTCCGGAGCTTTACCCAAACCGGGCCGCGTATTCGTGAAGAAGTACTCTCGCATTACCAGCGCTATACCCTGTTTGCACTCGCACGATTGACGGCGTGGGCGTTTGCCTTGATGCTGTTTACCGGCGGGGCTGGCGTGTTGCTGGTTTTCATGCTCAGTACGGTGTTTGGGACACCCTGGACGCCAGGGCTGGCATTTTTTGCTGCCGTTTTGGGAATCCTGGGTGCATTCGCTCTGCAATTTGTCCGCAAGCTGCATTTGAACCCCGGCCTGCTGGTGGCCTCGATGCATTACCGCATGAGCCGGTTGTATGGCTTGTGGAACTGGATTACCCCGAGCCGTATGCGCATCATGCAGTGGCTGGGACTGGGGATGATCGGGGTGTTGTTCGCGGCCGCATCCTGGCAACTGGCCATAGACACCCGTATTGGTGACCTCATCGCACTATGGGCTGCCATCCTGTTTGTTGCAGGCACCCTCATCTGGGCGGGGTGGCAACCGCAACCCCGCGCGCCGCGCAATACCCCAGTCCGCGCGCCAGACGCGCCACCCAATATCCTGATGATAGGTTCGGACACGCTGCGCGCGGACCGCCTGGGCGCACTGGGCTACCATCGCGCACTGACCCCGAAAATTGACGAACTGGGGGCATCGGGCACGCTCTTCACCCATTGTTATGTTCCCTGCGCCCGAACTGCACCCAGTTTGATTTCCATGTTGACGGGAACCTGGCCACACACGCACGGTGTCCGCGACAACTTTACCGGAAATGAAAATACCCGGTTAAAAGTGGAAGCCCTGCCCACGCTGCTGAAAAAGTCCGGCTATCGCACTGCCGCGATTTCGGACTGGTGCGGTTCGGACATGGGGAAGTATTCGTTTGGCTTTGACTACACCGACTTTCCACAAGACCAATGGAATCTGAAATATCTGATTCGCCAGGGGCCCAAGGATTTACGCCTGTACTTATCTCTTTTCGTCCATAACCGATTGGGACGCTTGCTGCTACCCGAACTGTATTACCTGGGTGGCGTGCCGTTGACACAACCTTTGGGCAAACGCGCCCGACGACTGGTGTCACGCCTGGCAGAAAGTGCGGAGCCCTTTTTCCTCAACCTGTTTTATTCCACGACCCATCCGCCTTTTGCATCAGAGTGGCCCTGGTACACCCGCTTTGCCGATCCAGGCTACAAGGGCGCATCCAAGTTTGCGATGTCGCGGCTCACCGATCCATTCGAAATCATTCGTCGCCAGGGTGCGCCCAGGGAAGAATTCGATCTCGACCAGATCATCGACTTGTACGATGGCTGCGTGGCCGAGTTCGATGACGAAGTGGGAAAAATGCTCGCGCATCTGCAAACCTGCGGCCTGACCGACAACACCATAGTCGTTGTCTATTCTGATCACGGAATGGAGTTTTTCGAACACGACAGCTGGGGCCAAGGGAATTCCGCGGTTGGCGAAGCCAGCCCCCGAATTCCGCTGGTGATCCGCGACCCGCGCCGACCCGCACGCGGCATCGTTGATCAGGTGGTGCGCTCGATCGACCTGGCACCCACGCTGCTCGAACTTGCCGGCGCACCCGCTGTTCCCGGCATGGATGGCGTGTCGCTTGCGAACTGCCTGAGCAAAGAGGGAGAGTGTCCGCAACTCGACGCGTTCAACGAAACCGGCATCTGGATCGCCGACATTCCCGGCCTGCCCGAAGCGCACTTGCGCTACCCGGACTTGCTGGAACTGATGGAAGTGCCCAATAGCGCGACCGGCACTCTGGGAATCAAGCCCGAATACAACGACCGCATCATGGCTGCGAAAGACCGCATGATCCGTCGCGGCCGCTGGAAACTGACCTATCAGCCGCTTAACCATGGCTATCTGCTCCAACTCTTTGACGTCGAAAATGATCCATCGTGCAAACGGAACCTGATCGATCGGCATGCGGATATTGCAGCCGAATTGTGGCCAGCACTACGCTGCTGGATCGGGCTAACTGAACCCGAGTTCGATTCACCACCTGACTTCATAGGGGAAAATGAATGATGCTAAAACCGGCTATCCAGAACGCGTTGCACGCTTTGGGTTACAGAATCGAGAAAATCGACCCTCTCGTGGAAAGCATACCCGACGATTACAACCACTCTCCCTTCCTGCCGCGCATCTATCGTGGAGCACTAGATCGCTACTTATACTTCAAGGACATGGTGGATAATGTTTACACCGTGGAAGGGGATATTGTCGAATGCGGTGTTTCGCTGGGTCATGGCGCATTGCTGTTCACCCTGTTAAGCGACTACGTCGGCAAGCCAAGGACATATTACGGATTTGACTCCTTCGAAGGATTCCCCGATCCGGTCGAAAAAGACGAAATCACGCCAATCAAGGGCAAGGGGTTTTGGGCCAATCCGCCCGATACCGTACTTAAAGTCCTGCGAGACGGCCGCTTGGGCGAAGATGTCATCCGTGATCGCATTCGCCTTGTCAAGGGCTGGTTCGACAAGACTCTGCCAACGTACACGGGCCGCATCGCGCTGCTGCATCTGGACTGCGATCTCTACGAGTCCTACAAGCTTTCTCTGGAAACCCTCTACGATAAGGTTCAGCCGGGTGGCGTGATCATGTTCGATGAATACGGCGATGCTCGCTGGCCGGGCGCCACCAAAGCCATCGACGAATTCTTTGGCGATAAGCCTGAAACCGTGCAGCCGCACTCAAAATGCACCTGGAAGTATCACATCATCAAACAGTGAGCTTCCTCTTATGTAACGAATGAGGGGCTCGCCCTCACAATCGACCCCAAATTCCGTGAAGCCATCCAGCCAACTCTCTGGCAACAACTGCAGCACTTCATCGACGCGCCCTCGGCGCTATCCATTCATGCATAGGCCAAAAATCTGTTTCTTCACCACCAGTTGCGGAGACTGGGGGGGCGCAAGCCGCGTGCTCTATACGAATCTGTGGCAGCTCGACACACGCCTCCTTGACCCCATTCTGGTCCTGCCCTGCCACGGACCGATCGAGCCCGAACTCGATGCGCGCGGATTCCGCTACGAAGTGTGGTCGCCGTTTACCGAACCGGGGTCGCCTGCCACTTATCTGCGTGCATTCTGGAAGGCGTGGCATTTTTTTCGCCGGGAAAAAATAGATGTTATTCATGTCAACGGGGCAAATTTCTGGCGGCCGGCAGAACTGCTTGCCGCCAGGCTGAGGGGGATTCCCATCCTCGCGCATTACCATGTCATCAATCACGAACCCGCGCCGGCAATGAAATGGTGCCGCGCTGCCATTGCCGTTTCCCGTTACACCGCTGAGCAGTCCGGCCCACCGGGACTGCCCAAACCGGTCATCTATAACTCGGTCAATCTCGCGCGCTTTGACAACGGCCATAGCCTCCGCAACGAATTGGGTCTGACAGAATCCGCTGTGGTGATCGCATTTCTCGGGCAAATTCGCGAGATCAAGGGTGTGTCAGACTTTATCGCCATGGCGCGTGCCATTGTTGCGCCCCATGCGCGTTTCCTGATCGCGGGAGAATGCCGCGACCCGGCTCAATATCCAGGAAGTTATAGCCCCGCTGATCTCGAAGAATTGTCCGGGGGCGATACGCGCATCCGCTATATCGGCTATGTAAAGGACGTGGAAAACATTTATCACACTGCAGACATCGTGGTGGTGCCTTCACGCTGGCAGGAACCGTTAGGACTGATCAATCTGGAGGCCGGCGCATGCCGCAAGCCGGTCGTCGCCACCCGGGTAGGGGGTATCCCGGAAGTTATCGAGGATGGGATGAACGGCTATCTGGTTGAGCCATGCGATATCGGCACGCTGGCCACGCGGGTTGCCGCTTTGATCGCTGACCCATCCCAACGCGCGCGCATGGGGCAAGCGGGACGCACCCAGGTGGAGCAGCAGTTCACTTCCCAACCCGTCAGGGCGTTCGAAAAGCTGCTATTGAGTTACGTCCGCCCCTGATCGTGCAGCCTGGCTACGGGCAAAAACGGCAATAAGGATTTGCAGGCGTTCCGATAGGAGGAGGCGCTGCCACGGCTGCCGGCTCGGTTTGTTTGGAGTCGGTGTTGGCGGGCGTCGCAGTGACCCCGGCTTCAGGCACGGGCACAGCATCAACGGTCGGCGGCGGCACGGAGTCGGCAACCGGCGCAGCAATGGGTTCGGGAAACGGTTTCTTGCCGCCAAGCTCCAGATAGTGCCGCTGCAAGGCTTTGGAATCAGGAATGTGGCGGAGCCCCAGCGTTGCCATTTCCAGCGCCTCACCCCGTTTCTTGATGCCTTCGTAGTAGTTTATCAACTGAAGATAAGGTCGCGTCAATTTTGGATCGAGCTCGATTGCGTGGCGGAAGTCACCCACAGCCTGCACAGAATTCCCCTGCAATCTGAACACCTCTCCACGGTTTGAATACAGTTCGGCGCGCAGGACAAAGTCAGGTTTCTCTGCTTTAACCATGTAATTCAGGTTATTCATTGCGATGCTCAGCAAATATCCACGGTCTTTGGCATTACGCGCACTCCAGTAACGGTTCATGTAGTTGAGTGCAGCGCAATAGTGGTGCAGATCCTTAAAATTCTCGCCGATGCGGGCTATCCAATATTCCCATCCTTCCGGCATCGCTCCGGGGACGAGCCTGGCCTTGCAATAGGGTTGCATTCTGGGAATATCCGAGGCGTTGTAATAACTTTCATCCACAGCATATGCGTTCGCTGTCACGCCACACGCCAACACACCTATCAGGATCAGCCGAGCACTCATCATTTCAACCCCTTCTCATCATTTCATCTGTTGCATGTGTAACTTGTTCCCAGGTAAAGCGCTCACGCACCCGCTTCAGCCCGGACTGACCCAGTTGCAACGCCCAGTCGTGATCTGCGATCAGGTACCGCAAGCCTCCCACCACTGACGCCAAATCCTCGCCATCAACGCGCAGGCCGGTCACTTCGTGCAGGACTGCCGAACCTGTGCCCCCCGCATCCCCTGCCAGAGCCGGTTTGCCACATGCTGCCGCCTCAATGAAAACCATACCAAAACCTTCGCTATCGCCATTAATCTCGCGGTTTGGCATGGCAAACACATCGCTGGCATTGAGCCAGCGTGGCAGGTCGGCCTCACTGACCGCGCCTATGCGATGGGCAACCTGTTCCAGCCGGTGTTCCCGTATCAGGCCATCCAGGTAATCCGCATCTTCACCGATGCCGGCGATGACATAGCGCAGCGGAAAATTCTCCGATCGCAATGCCGCGATAGCGCAGATCATCTGATCAAAACCCTTTCGACGCGAGAGTCGACCGACCGAAAAAACCAGCCTCTCATCGCGATGAATACCGTAACTTTCTCGCAGACCCGTGATATCCAGTCCCGGCCGGAAAACGGCCACATCCACCCCGGGATAAATGACTCTGATGCGTTCGGGACGGACATTCATCGCCAGCAACGTATCGCGCGTGTGCTCACTGTTTGCAACAATCCGGTCTGCGTGGCGCAAGACAAAACACATTGCCTGATATTTATGTCCACGCCCCCAGGTCGTGAGTTCCTCACCATGAGCGTAGATCGCCACCGTCCGCAAAGTAAGCCGCGCCACAGCCCATGCCACCAAGCCTTCCGGGAGGGCGCGAAAGGCATGAATGGCATCAAAACGATGCGTCACACCCAACCACAACGACTTGAAGAAAAAACGCGCATACATCGCCAGCGACTCGGGACGCAGCCACGGCACCCGCTTGAGACTGATCCGGTGGATGGTGTTGGGATGGCTCGCATCGATCGCTTCCGCGCCTGGCACGTCGGCGGTGACGATGTGGATTTCTTTGCCCCCAAGGCGTTTGTACACTTCGGCTGCCCACACGGCTGTACCGCCTTTTGTGGGCAAAAACAATTCGGTCAGCACCAGCAATCGGTTCAAGTGCTTAACCTTTCAGCATCGACAGGACATTGCGCAAGCTTTTCCAACCCGGACGCGCGGCCAGGCTAGGCAGCACGGCGTTGATGGCTGCCACACGCTGGCCGCTTTTATTCAACGCACAACCGAGGTTGTAGCGCGCGTTTTCCATGCGCGCAGCCACGCCTTGCCTGACCGGATACGGAAAGCTTTCGGCCAGCCGCATCAGGTCAATCAGGGTGCGTACATTTTCTCGCTGTGCCGCAATGGGATGCCGGCGGGTAGCACTGCCACCATGAATGACATAGACCCCCAGGCTTTGACAGGTCACACCGATGCGCCGGCTTTTTGCCACCAGCCGAGTCAAAAAATGCACGTCTTCACAAACCCTGAATCCGCTGGGATAACCACCCAGTTCGATAAAGCGGGCACGCGGCACCGACAAGGTATGGGTGTCGCCAAAATGGTCGGCCACAAATGCAGCAATCTCAGCGGGGGTATCCATCACCACGGAGGTTGCCCCCCCAGCTTTGGCCAGCAGCATGCGCCCCGACGCATGCTGCGCCATCGACGTTCCGAGCAAGTTGTCATCCTCATCACGGTATTCGTAATCACCGCTCAGAAAACTCAGCGCGGCATCCTGCGCAATCCATTCGGCATGCAGTTTGATTCGGTCCATTGCATACCAGTCGTCGGCATCCAGAAATGCCAGCCAGTCTCCCGTCGCCACCGCGGCCCCCGCATTGCGCGCGACCGAGACGCCGCTATTCGCTTGCTGGATCAGCCTCACAGCGTCGCCGAATTGACGTGCAATCTCAGCAGTCGCATCGATCGACCCATCGTCCACCACTATAATTTCATGTGCGGGCCAGCTTTGTTCACGCACCGATTCGATCGCTCGCGACAAAGTGGCTGCGGCATTAAACGCTGGAATAATGACCGAGAAGCGTGGATTCATGCGGCACGCCCCAACCAGGCCAATGGCAACGCCAGGCCAGTTAACCGAGCCACCCGGCGAAACCGCGGAATCTCACTCAGGCGGGCGCTCCATGCAGCCCAACGCGGCCTCAACCGGAATTCAATCCAGTCCGGGTCAAGCTTATTCATTACATGAGCCAGTTCAAGCGGCGTCATGAAATGTAGATCGGGGCAAGCAGTCAGTGCCGCGTGCAACCCTGCTTCAAGAGTGGCAAGACTGGCATCCTGCGCCCGCAGAAAATTGAATCGATGAGTTTCAATCAGACTGGCTCGCCCCTGCCGGGTTCGCGTCTGTAAACGCTCCACCAGATGCTGCGGCGTATGTCCAAGTGCAGGCTCAAAATACACGTCGCGTACCAGATAGGTTTGCCCGGCGAGTGAACACTCACCTGTCAACATCGTTGCATCCTCGCAGGCCGGCTGCCCGGCGGCAGTGCGGCAGGTGGCGCGGCGCCCCGGCGTGATGATGGTCTCGACCCCAGCTTGCGCCCAAGCAGTTTCGACCGCCTCGTTCCAGACAAAAGTGGTGGCCACTGCCACCTGCGGTGCGCTGCCGAAAACAGCTTGATAGGAGGCGGCTTCAGCTACGACGGCTTGCTGGATCACTTCGGGCGCCAGCGCACGCGACGGCAGACTGGACGCATCGGCCCAGCGGGTTTGCAGGGGGGAAGGCAAATCCTCGGTGGCGGCGGGATCGGAAGCAGTCAGCCAATCGCGCACGCTGGCATCCGATTTTGCAGCCTCCATCACTGCAGGCGGCCAGTAGTGGCATTGACCATGCAGTTGCGGTGCGAACACGCCCGCATCGATGCCAGCCTGCATCGCGGCACGTATGGCGTCGAAGCGCGCATCGGCAAGCGGTAGCGCGTGATACGCAGACCCACCCGTCGCGGCGACTCGTGCGCCATCCGGCACCTCCAGCACCACGCCCAGCGTCATCACGGCCGGGCGGCCGCTGCGATCGCGCACCCGCTGCAACAATGCCGACAGCCGGGAGAGCGCGTCGGCCTGCACCAACGGGCCTGCGCCCCAGTCATCGCTCTCGATGATCAGCACGGGGTGTCGCAACACCGGTTCTCGCCAGCGGGCGGACAAAGGGCCTGCAAACGCCAGCAACACGGCCGCCCACAACATCAGTATCGCAGCGAATGCGAGTGCCAACACGGCCATCAATATCCCATCCGTTTAGCGACTGCTTCCACCCTGGGCAGCACGCGTTCTATTTTTTCGCGGTTGTGGCTGTCCTTCCATTTGTCCAATCGGATTTCTGAAAATGCGTTGTAGGGAATATCGAGCACGCCGGCGCAATGGTTCTGCAGGCGTGCGTCGAAATTCAATCCACATCCTTCGAACACCTGCTGAAATGCGGCAACGGGGTCGCGCAGAAAATCCTCGTAGAACACTTCAACCCATTGCCCGGCAGGCACACTGGCCCGGGCCTCCAGAATGGCCTGGTTGATGGCCACATACTGGAATGCGGCGACTTCCTCAACAGGGGCGTTCACATAGTCGCGCCAGCCATCAGCCAGGAAAAAACACCAATGACTCAACTTCCCGCCTTCCACGGCTACCTTCGCTGGCAGATCGGTCGACCAGGTGGCGAATTCACCGGGTTTTTTCCAGCCCTCAATCAGCGAGTTGAGGTTATCGCCTGCGCTACGCTTGACGAATACAAATACGGCATCGGGAAACAGCGACGCGAGATAGGGTATGCAGAGGCCATTCTGGTTATTTTTGTCGACCCAGCGATGCTGGCCTGTCCAACTGAAAAAATAGCGACTGACGGTATCGCGATCCGCGGCACTGGCGTCTCCGGCATCCAGCGCATGGGTATCCCAGTTCTTAGCTTCTGGCGGATGCAGTGCGGTCCAGTAATCATGCGTTTCACGGTGCAGGCTGCCTATTTCGCCTGATTCGGAGAGCGTTTTGTAAACCAGGGTAGTGCCCGCACGCGAACAGCCCACTACGATGATGGGACGGCAAGCCGGCCGGGGGGACCGCTCCCATTGCGCTCCGCGCAGACTGCGCTGTAACCGGCGGGCATGAAACGCCAGCGTTTTACCGACCTTGTTCAAAAAATCTTTCAAACGTTTTGCCTTTTTTGTCGCTGGTTACAGAACACGGCTGACCGCCACACAATACACAGAACTCGTGTCAATCGCTCCGCTCGTTTATATTGACGGACATTATCCCGCATCACTCTGACAGAACACACCATGGATGGCATTTTTGGCTGGCTGGGCGAGCACGGCGCACATCAGGATGTAATCAGGCAGATGCGGCATGCAGCTCGCCTCTCTCCGGAAGGGCTGCTGCATGCACATAGCAGCCAGATTCTGGGCGTGGCGGCGTGTTCACGTTTCGAAAAAGCGCACATCCACGTTGAAAACGGCCTGGCCGCCACGCTAACCGGCCGGCCTCATTTTATCGACGAAGAACTGGCCTTTGTGGCTCGCGACCAGAATCCTGCCGTCGCGGTGGCGCATGGCTGGGCTCGCTTTGGCGAAAAACTGCCCACGCTGATGCGTGGAAATTTTGCTTTCGCCGTGCTCGACCCCTTAAAAAAACGAGCCTGCCTGGTGCTCGACCGCATGGGTTCGGAACGCCTATGCTACGCCATCCGGAATGGCCAGCTCGTATTCGGAAGCAGCGTACAGAGCGTGGCCGCGCATCCCGCTGTTGGCTCCAGCATCGACCCACAAGCCGTTTACGATTATCTGTACTTTCATACCATCCCCGCGCCGCGCAGCATCTATCAGGGCGTTCAAAAGCTGATGCCGGGGCAAATCCTTACGTTGAAAGACGGCCAGACGCATGCCGGCTTTTATTGGCAGGCCGATTACACCCCGGATACAGCAGGCTTTGACACCCGACGCGACCGTTTCCGCAGCGTGCTTGACCAGGCCGTGCGCGATGCTGATGCACCCGGAACGGCTGCCTTTCTATCCGGCGGCACCGACAGCTCGACCATTGTGGGTGCGCTGACTGCAGCGCGCGACGCCCCGGTCGACACCTTTTCCATTGGCTTTGATGCGGAAGGGTTCGATGAAATGGAATATGCACGGTGTGCCGTCGAGCGTTATGGAAGTCGTCCCCACGAGTATTACCTGAAGCCTGACGATATCGTGAGTGCGATTCCCGTGATCGCGCTTGAATACGACGAACCATTCGGCAATGCTTCGGCTGTGCCAACCTATTTCTGCGCCAGGGCTGCACACGAGGCCGGGTTTGAACGCATGCTGGCCGGCGATGGAGGCGATGAAATATTTGGCGGCAATGCGCGTTACGCCAAACAGCACCTGTTCGAAATTTATGCGCATGTACCCGCAGCGGTGCGGCGCGGAATAATTGAACCCCTTGCTCACCTGCCGGGCCTGTCCAGCCGATTCCCGTTAAGCAAACTGAAAAGTTACATCGACCAGGCCAGAATCGGTCTGCCGCTACGCCTTGAAAGCTACAACTTTCTGCACCGCACGCCGCTCGACCAGATTTTCACCCGGGAATTCATCTCGACCATCGACCCCGCATCGCCCGATGCTGCGCTTACTGAAGTGTATGCGCGCACCACGTCAGACCATTACATCAATCGCCTGATGCACCTGGATCTGAAGTTCACCCTGGCCGACAACGATCTGCGCAAGGTGGGCGTCATGACCGAAACGGCCGGCATCGAAGTGAACTATCCGCTGCTTGACGACCGCCTGGTGGCATTCGCCAATGCCCTTCCGGTGGATTACAAGGTGCGCGGCCAGAAACTGCGCTGGTTCTTCAAGAAAGCATTGGACGATCTCCTCCCGGAAAAGATCATCAACAAAAGCAAACATGGTTTCGGTCTGCCATTCGGTGTGTGGAGCAATCAATACGCGCCGCTTGGTGATCTCGTTGGCGACTGTCTGTCGGCTTTCAAGCAACGCGGCTGGGTCCAGCCGGGATATCTCGATCATATGCTGACCATGCATCGCGGCCCGCATGCAGGCTATTACGGCGTAATGATCTGGGTGATGATGATGCTGGAACAGTGGCTGCAGGCCAATGAACATTGAGGCCGCTATTTGCCGGAACGGTATAGGCCGTTTTGGCGTCTGTCGACGGGAATACGGAAACCCTGTTTCAAAAAAGATTATTGATCCGGCACGCATTAAACGGGATTGCATGTGTAGGTCGGCAATACTTTGCCGACCTACCCCCTCTCTCGGATAAAGGATGCCGGATCAATAGCTCAACCGCATCAAGCCGGTCGAGCGTAAAGCCTGTCAGTCACTGGAATTTTCTGCGCCAGGCTTGCTCAAGCATCCTGGCGCCTGTTTTCCAGATGGGGGAGGCAAGAGGAAGGGGTTGCTGCTGCACAGTCCCCGGCTTCAGACCCTGAAATCCCCGTAGGCGAAAGGAATCCCGGTTCCGGTCCAAAAACGAACATAATTTCTGAAACCGGTTAACCACAACGTCATCCGGCCGGTTCTTGGCCCGATTAAGAAGCTCTGAGCCATGGGACAGGATGACGAACGCGCTACGTTCAGCCTCCAGTGCCCGCCATAACAGCCCCTCCATTTCCGGGTATGAACAGGAGGTCAGCTGTGCGTGACGCAGCGATTGAGTGCCATCGTTGAACACAGTCATGGGGTATTCAAACGTGCCGGCGCATTCAATCGGCTCTACGACGACGACACCTGGCATCACCCCGCTGTCCGGCCCGAAGCGGCTTGCGTTATAGCTGCTGTCGAAAAGGATTCCGTTGGTCGCAAGCGCGCTCAGCGTATCCTTATTGAATGCGAATCCCCCTGCGCGGAATGCGTTGATATTGCTTGCGCCCGCCCGCTCAAGCAGGCTGGCCCCAGCCCCGATCAAGGTTGTTTGCTCTGCGGTCGAAAAATTTCGCAGATGATTCCTTTTACTCTGGACGCCCGACAAAAGGGGCACTATCGACTCATCCACCCATTCGGGATGCAGGTGAAGTTGTACCTCCTGACCACTTTCCGCAACAAGCCCCACAATCTCGGCCAGGGACTGTTCGCCGAAACGCGACGAAAAAAGCGGTTCGACGAAAAAAACGCCTTTCAGGCCATAGTGATTCAATACCTGGAGCTGGTATGGCAGGCCGTAATCGCCCTTCGCAGTAGGGCCATAAATATACTTGCGGAATGCCCCTGGAAATTTTTCGTCAATGTTGTGCCAGCCATCACACCAAATCTCGACATCCACGGTGAAAAACACATCGAGCATGGGGTCAGGCCTTACTGAGGTTGATGGAAGCGAGTTTCAATTTTGTTGTCCGGCAATATTCCTGACAAGCTTGCTGGAGAGATGCGGGGCCGTTGTCCCCGCCCCAGGGGCCAATTTCTGCGCATTCTGGTCCAACACACCTGAGAATTTCGCCGCCAGCAGGATAAGTATCATGAGGTGATAGGGCAAATCGAAATAGCCCAATCCCAGGAAAGCGCCTCCTGTCGCATAACCGACCAGACTCACCTGCAACATGGCTGCCATGTCCGATGCCCATTTCCGGCTGGGATCATTCTTGCAGGCCCGAATGATCTGCCGGGCACGCAGCCAGGCAAAAACGCCCAACAACAGGAACATGGCGAAACCAATAAATCCCTGCTCGCCCATAATTTCGAAATAGATGCTATGCACATCGTGCACCCTCCATGGATCCGGGGCATATTGCCGGAAGGTAGGGGGCAGGAATGTCTCAAATCCGCCGCCGGTAATTCGGTCTGAAGCGACGTTAAACGCAGTGTGCCAGGCATTGATCCGGCCAAGCGCCGAGTCGTCCTGCTGATAATTCTGGATCGTATTCATGCGGTCATACCATGCCTGCGGCATGACCATTCCGATAATGCTGATTGCCAGAACCATATAGACTCCGGTAATCATCTTGTTTCGGCTTTTGATCCAGAGAAAAAATCCCATCGCCAGCATGGCAACCAGGCCGCCCCTCGACTGACTTCCCACAGCGGCCACACCGCTCAACACCATTGCGCTTGCCAAACCCCAGCGGACCCATTGCCGTTCTGCCTGAAGGTGTAAATAGCGTATGAGGGGGATGACCATCACGAGTGCCAACGCTATTTCGTTGTTGCCTCCGATAAAGGTACCTTCAGGGCCTTGTACCCGGTACACCCCGCCATGGGCGATCGTGAATATGCCGCCCTTGACACCGTAATACCCCAGCGACAGCGCAATCACCCATATCAGCCAATGCAACTGCTGACGCTCTTTGATAATGAGTACGGTGAGGAAAACCATCAGTTGAATTTTCCAGACCTTGTCCCACTGTTCCCATGCTGGTTCCGAATAAAAAGCAAAAAAAGTGGTGATCAACATCCATCCCACAAAGATCAGCAGCAACACGGTTTCGCGTGTCCACAACATTTCCTTTTTCTCGCGGGAAAACAGAAATGCCGCGATGATGACGGTGCCCACAACCAGGGCGAATGGAAAATTCTGTGCGAATCCCCAGGCTTGCTTATGGGGGTTCATGTAGCCGAGCCACGACCACAGCAGAATTCCAACCCATGGCCGCTTAAAAATAAAGGGAAGAATGCCGAAAACAATAGCGGTTACAAGCAAGTCTCTCATTGGTTTTTCTTTTCTGCACCAGTCGGTATCGTGATGTCCACCCTATCCATCATCAGGGCATCGGCAAAGTATTTGGCATTCATGGCTGCAAAACCGAAAGCGCCCGGTCCTCGCCAAATCGGCACGCTGCTGGGCAAAGCGTCTCTGATGGCAAGATCACCCTCCCTTCGTTCGCTGGTTGCGCTTGATCCAGGCCAGCGAACGCCAGACCGCGAATCCGGCCCAGCGATGTCACATCGGGCTGGGCCAACAAAACAACGAGCATGGTACGCGCCCGATTTTTCAGTAAGGGCCAAACCAGATAATCGGCTGCGGGCAGGCAGGTCTCAACCAGCCAACCCGTGACGTCGATGCTGCCAGGTAACCAGCCCGAGGCTTTCACAATAACTATCCTTGGGTGGCCTGTGCCAGCCCCTGCTGCAGCGGAACATGGCTGACCACATAGCGATGCTTGCCGGAAGCCTCCGGGGCGATGGCCTCCTGCAATTTCAATTCCACTTGAAGCGCCGCACCCAATCGCGCCTGCAGACCTTGAGTGACTGCCAGACGCGCCGCATCATTCCAGCGCGTATCCGGTACGATCAGCACTTCCATCCGGGCAACCGTGTGCTGGATCAGTTTGAACTGCCCGACGCCAGGAATCGCGCGCAATACATAAATCGCCGCGAGCGCGTGCATGATGCGGCCATCGGAGGCGACGATAAAATCGGTCTGCCGCCCCACCACGGCATCCAGCACGGTGAGTCCCCGTCCGCCGGGATCAGCCCGCCCGGAACGTCGAACGACGTCGCCGGTACGATAGCGAATAAAAGGCTGCGCCTCCGACACCAGACTGGTCACCACAGCTTCGCCATCTTCACCCGACTCAACCGGATTTCCTGCATCGTCCAGAATTTCAATCAGGTGGGTTTCATCTATTGTCAGCAGCGTGCCATCAGGCGATTGCAGTGCCATCAGTCCGGCATCGCGCGCGCCATATTCGATGGCAACCGGCACCCCGAACACGCGTTCGATCAGTTCGCGTTGATGCGGAAACAGCGGCTCGCCGGTGGCGTTCACCACGCGCAACGCGGGCAGCGTCGGCCGGATGCCGCGTGATTCGGCATGCGCGGCGAGCAGCGCCAGGCTGCTGGCATAGCCGTAGATCGCCTTGGGGTTCCATACCTGGATCGCGGTCAGATAATCGTCCATGCAGCCGGGCGACATCTCGAATGCATTCAACAGCAACTGATTGACCAGATGGTCGCGCAAAGCCTTGATGCGGTCGGTTTTGGACAGCTCCACCGGCGCCCCCCAGAGATACACCTCGCGCTCACCCGGGTTCAGCCCCCACCAACGCCGCGCACGCAGCCGGCAGGCCGCATCAGCAGCCTGCCGCAAACGACCAAAGTAGAAAATCAGCGGCTCGCCACTGGAGCCCCCGGTGGTGTATTTGAACACCCCGCCCGGCGCCTCGCGCCAAACCAGTTGCTCGAGGTTATCGCGCGCATCGCGTTTGTTCATCGTCGGCAACCGCGATAAATCGCCCAGTGAAACCGTACCCATGCGGACAGCATCGGTCAGCCCGGCGTCATTCAAACGCGCGGCATGCCAGGGGCTATGTTCCCATGCGCTTTGCAGCAGGCCGTTCAAGCGCTCGTTCTGCAGCGCGCGCATCGCGTCGGGCGACCGCCACTGGCTGCGCTCGATCTCGGCCAGCATGGAGAAAGTGGGGCGATGCATCGCCGCTTCCTGCGCGCGAAAAACCGTACGGGCAAACCAGACAGGCACGCTCATCGATGCACCTGACTCGATAAGGTTTTGAAACGCGCCAGCAGGGTGTCGCACAGCGCGCCCACCTCCGGACGGATACCGGGTGGGCAGCGATGCCTGACTGAACGTGAATAAATCCGTCCGGAAATGCCCGCATTGAAGCCGGGCAATTCAAGAAAAGTATAGACGGCATCGACTTCGCGCATGGGGTGCTGCACGAGTTCTTCATAAAACACGACACGCACGCGAGGATCGTCTGCCAACTGCTCAAAGAACAGGATATTGCGGTAATACCACATGATGGCCGCGCCCTCGGCTTCGCTCGCATCCGGACGATACAAGTCTGCAAGTAACGCCCGGGTCGCCGACGACATCCCGCGTCCACGCCAGTCAGTGGTGTCACCCTTCATCAGGCGACCCCACTGCGGTACAAAATTTCCGAACGACTTGATTGCGGAATTCGCGCTATCGCGCCAATCACGCACGACCCACAAGGTTTGTGCGGGCTGAAACGTATCCATCAAAAACGAAATGCGGTCGAGTTCGCATAGTGCCTTGATGACAAATACAGGTGCTGGGCACTTTGCCGCGAGTTGCTTGATCACGGACACATCACGCATTTCATAATGATCGAAAGCGCGTGGATCGGTCTCATGAAACACTTGGGTAACGGCACTGGCATCCAGCACATCCATCAACAGATTGGTACCGGAGCGTTGCATGCCTGCGACAAATACATGCCGCTCCAGTGGTCGCGGAAGCAACCGCTGGAACACAGTTTTGCCATGGCGCCAGGCAGCATGGCGTATGCGCGTTGGCAGGCTGCGCGCATCATGGCCGGTGGCGGGTTTTTCTGCACTCATTGTTCTGTAAGGCTCAATGTGGCGGTATTGGCCTGCGGAGACGACTCCAGCAAATGTCCAAATACACTTAACAACTGTTCAACGCGTTTATCCCACTGGTTGTCCCTGGCATATTCGATGATAGCCGTGCGATCCCAGTGCTTGCCGAGCGCGGCGTTCAATGCCGCCTGCAAGGCAGTCGCATCGCCAAATGGAACGATGCTGCCCAACGCTGCCCGGCACACCACTTCTGCATTGCCACCGACATCGGTACTCACAACCGGCAAGCCACACGCCATCGCTTCGAGAAACACATTGGCCCAACCTTCGTTGCGGGTAGAAAGCACAAAAACCTCCGATGCCGACAGCGGCCATTTCAGATCGTCCGGCGACAGGGGGCCAAGAAAATGAACGCGCTCTGCCAACCCGAGTCGTGATACCTGCGCGTCGAGTTCAGCCCGCATATCACCTTCCGGGCTGCCCCCCCCGACGATGAGGTAATGCAGATTGGGGGTTTGAGTGATCAATGCCGGCAAACAGTCAATGACGCGATGCATGCCCTTGCGCTCGACCAGCCCCCCCACCGAAATCAGGACCTGAGCGTTATCCGGCAGGCCATATCGGCGCCGTGCTTCCATGCGATCAACGGGATAAAAACGCGTTGTGTCGACGCCATTGCCAACGACTTCGGTTTTATCAGGCGCAGCGCCCAGTTCGATCGCGAGTTGGCGCAGCGAACCGGAAACCGCGAATACGTGCGCAGCCGCTTCAAGCGCCTGCGACAGACGTGGGCGCAGCGCGGAACGCTTGCTGTGCGGCACTTCGGTTCCACGCAACGTGATGGTCACCGGCAGGCCCAGCCAGCGACCAAGGCGCGTAGCGGCTTCGCCGTCGGGATAAGTAAAGTGGGCATCGATGAGGCGCGCGCCTTCGGCTTTAAGCCGCTTAAGCAACAGAAAACTGCCCAGCGCCATCGACCAGCCATCGAACTGGCGCAGCTGGCCGGGCACGGACAGAAAACGCGGGTGATACACCCGGATGCCCTGCTGGACTTCCATTGCGGGGGCATGCGGACGATAGCCGGGACGCAGCCAGCGAATCAGCGACTGCCCCGGAAACCAGGGCTGCGGCGAGACCACCACCAAAGACCGATGCTGCGCGACCCTGAACATACGCTCGCGGATAAACAGACCGGCACCCGGACGGGCCGCACTCGGAAACAGCGCGCTGAATACAATCAGCTCAGCCAATGTCGGGCTCCCGCACCGGCTTCAGCAAGCCGCTATACACGCCACGATAACGCGCGACGCTGGCTACCCAGTTGCGCTCGGTTTCAACAACCTGGCGCCCATTTTTCTTCATGCTGTCCCAGCCCTGCTCGTACTTCAAAAGCGCCACCACCTTGCTGGCGAGGTCGCCTGGATTGCCCGCCTGAAACAGCACGCCGGTCTTGCCGTCATGGATCAGTTCCTTGTGGCCGCCGACATCGGAGGCGACCATCAACCGGCCCTGCGCCATGGCTTCCAGCGGCTTCAGGGGGGTAACCAGTTCGGTCAGTCGCATCGGATGGCGGGGATAGACCAGCACATCGACCAGATCGTAGTAGCGATTCACTTCATCATGCGGGACGCGTCCGGTAAAAACCACGCGGTCTTTCAGATCGAGCGCCATCACCTGCTGCTTCAAGTCCCTATCCTGCGGCCCGCCGCCGACCAGCAACACTTTTACGTCGGGCATCTGTTTAAGGATGCCCGGCAATGCGGCAATCAGCAGATCCAGCCCTTCATACGCATAGAACGAGCCAATGAAGCCCAGCACACGGCTTCCACTCAAGCCGAGCTTCATTTTCAGTTCGGTATCCGGCTTGCCACCGACGGAAAACTGTTCGATATCGACGGCATTCGGAATCACCGTGATCTTGTTTGAATCAACGCCGCGCGCAATCAGATCCTTGCGCAGCCCTTCGCAAATGACCGTCACGGCATCGGCTTTTTTTACTGCCCAGGTTTCCAGCGCGCGCGTGAGCTTGTAGCGCAGACTGCCTTCCTGGGTGCTGCCATGATCGACTGCGGCGTCTTCCCAGAAAGCACGGATTTCATAGACAACGGGAATGCCCAGTTTGCGGCCGACG
>JADMKH010000230.1:0-8561 GCA_018780025.1 Thiobacillus sp. | reverse complement strand
CAGTTCGCGCGCAAGTCCGAGCAGGCGTTTTTCGATTGCGCCCATCACCGCAAACGGATCAGCACCCGGAAACTTGCTTAACCAGCCCGTCGGCTTGGGCGTGCGATAAAAATGCAACCCATCGGCGTCTTCTTCCATCACGCTGCAATTGATCTGCTTGGGGCCGGACAGATGATGCGTCTCCCAACCCAGCCTGCGCTGGTTGCGCAGAATCGCCGCACTGCGGAACGTATAGCCGGAGTGCAGGGGCAGGGTATGGTCGAACACGTGCAGGATTTTCATGCGGCAACCCGCTCTTTTTCATCGATCCCCAACACCTGCCCCAGAAAAGTGTCGAACATCAGCACGGTCCACAAAACCACCGAGTAATCGCGACGACCCGATTGATGCGCCTCGACTACCTCACGCAGATAATCCTGGTTGAACAAGCCGGTTGATGCCAGCCGTTCGCCCAGCACCACACCCCGAATAGTGACAGCCAGCGGGCCCCTGAACCAGGCCGCCAGGGGAACAGAAAACCCCATTTTCTTGCGGTATAAAACGCCATGCGGCAGATAGGGCTCCATCGATTTTTTCAGCAGATACTTGCCTTCGGTGCCGCGCAGTTTGAGGTCGACAGGCAGTCCGGAAACCCAACCCATCAATTCATGATCGAGCAGCGGTTCGCGCACTTCGAGCCCGTGCGCCATGCTGGCGCGATCAACCTTGGTGAGGATATCGCCGACCAGATAGGTTTTCATGTCGAGATACTGCACCAGCGACAGCGGGTCGCCGGTGGGGGCTACGGCTGCATGGCGGCGCAACACCTCGACCGCTTCGTAGCCCTGCAACTCCCGCTTGAACGCGAGCGAAAAGAGGTGTTTGCGTTGCACATCGGACAGCAGCGACACGCCATGAAAGTAGCCTTCAACCGTGTCGCGCGACAAGGCCTCGAAAGTCGTTTTGGCACGAAACACTTTGGGTGCCCAGTCGGCCTTGGGATACAGCTTTCCCAGCGCGCCGAACAGCGGGCGGCGCAGCATCAGCGGCATGACCGAGCGCATCCGTTCTTCGTAGCGGAACCAGCGGTAGCGCCGGTAACCTGCAAAGTGTTCGTCGCCACCGTCGCCCGACAAGGCCACTTTCACGTGCTTGCGCGCCAGTTCGCACACCCGGTAGGTGGGCAGTGCCGACGAATCGGCATAGGGCTCGTCGTATATCCTGGCAAGTTTGTCGACCAGGCCGAAGTCGTTGGAGGCGACGGTTTCAACGTGGTGATGCGTGCGGTAGCGGTCGGCAACCTGTTGCGCGTATTCAATTTCATTGAAGGCCGGGTCGTCGAAACCAATCGAACACGTATTCACCGGCGAAGAAGACTGCGTGGCCATCATCGCCACCACCGCGCTGGAATCCACGCCACCCGACAAAAAAGCGCCGAGCGGCACATCGGCAATCATGCGCAGACGTATCGATTCCTTCATGCGTTCGACCAGCTCATCCATGACACTGGCTTCGTCCTTCACTGCCACCGGGGTGAACGGCATGTCCCAATACTGTCTGGGCAGCGCACGCGGCTGGCCGCGTTTGAGCGTGAGGGTAAATCCGGGGGGCAGCTTGCATGCGCGCTTGAAAATGGTGCGCGGTTCGGGCACATAACCGTAAGCGAAATACTCTTCGACGGCCATTGGATCGATGTCGCGCGTCAGACACGGGTGTTTCATCAGCGACTTCAGCTCCGAACCGAAAATGAACTCGCCGGTATCCAGATATGCGTAATACAGGGGCTTGACGCCAAAACGGTCGCGCACGACGAACAGCGTTTCCTGGTTGCGATCCCACAGCGCAAACGCAAACATGCCGCGAAAACGGGCGACGCAATCCTCGCCCCAGGCTTCCCACGCATGAACGATGACTTCGGTGTCGGAATGGGTGCGGAAGGTATGGCCGAGCGCTTCAAGCTCAGGCACCAGTTCCTGAAAATTGTAAATTTCGCCGTTGAATACAACGACGACCGAGTTGTCTTCGTTGAACAACGGCTGCTGTCCGCTGGACAAGTCAATGATCGACAAGCGCCGATGGCCCAGCCCCACGCCCGGCTCCAGGTGCAGCCCGCCTTCGTCGGGACCGCGATGAAACTGGGTCTCGTTCATGCGATGCAGCAACTCGCGCGAAATCTCGCTCTTGTCGAGGGTGTCGAAAATGCCGGTAATGCCGCACATGATTGTTATTTATCCCTGTAGCTGTCGAGTTCCCGGGCCGCTTGACGGCGCTTCAGCGCCAACGTCCCAAGGTTTGATCGTAAACCGTGGCATAGGCTTCTGCCATGGCGGGAATGCCAAAACGCTGCTCGGCATGCCGCCGCGCATGCGCCCCCTGTTCGACAATGCGGGCAGGCGTATCCAGATAACTGAGCAAGGCCCGTGCCATGCCAGCCACGTCGCCCGCTTGCACCAGCGCGCCATTGACACCGTCTTCCACCAGCTCGATATTGCCGCCCACTGCGGTGGCGATCACCGGCAGGCCGCTCGCCAGCGCTTCGAGGATGGTATTGGAGATACCCTCGTTTTTGGACGGCAACACAAATACGTCGAACACCTGCATGATCTCTGCAATGTCGTGACGCTCGCCCGGCAACCAGGCAAGATGCGCCAGGCCGGCTGATTTCAATAGCTCCAGACAGATCGCCCGTGCCGGGCCTTCGCCCACGATGACCAGCCGCGCGCGCGCGGCGCGCTCGGGCTGCTGCCGCATCAACTGGATGAAGGCACGCGTGAGCGTAGGGTAATCCTTGACCTCGACCATGCGCCCCACTGCGCCAAAAACGATGCTCTCAGAGTGTGCAAATTCGGGCCGTGCGCCCTCGCGCGGATGAAACTTTTTACTGTCGACGCCGCTGTATATCTGATGCAACTTGCGCGGCGGCACATGGATGGACAGGCGCAGCCAGGTTTCAAGGTCCTTGCTCACTGCAATGTAATTCGACACAAAAGGCTGGGCGGCACGCCGCAGCAGATTGTATTTCCAGTTCTGCCCATACAGGTCGAACACGTCACGTCCATGCTCGCCGTGCACGGTGGCACGCACGCCGGCAGCAGCGGCCACGAACTGCGCCTCGAGCGCGGCCAGATTGCGGGTGTGAACCAGATCGGGTTTGATCTGGCGCATCAGTTTCCATAACCGGACCATCCAGCCCAGCCCATGTCCGGGCGCGCGATGCAGCGCATAAAAGTCCACCCGCTGCGCGTCGATGCGCTGACTGAAATCGCTGTAATCCGTGAGCGCGATCACGCTGTGACGAAAGCGTTGCGGCGGCAGCGTGTTGAGCAGATTCACCATACCGTTTTCCATGCCGCCGGTGTCGAAGCGGTGGACGATATGTACGATATGAGGAATCACTTTCCACCTACCCGATCCAGCGCGCGCCCGATTGCGAGCTTCATGTCTGCTGCGAAATTTGCCAGGGTGGTACTCGCAACCTCAATCCCGACATCATCGTATGGGGTTGCGATCAGCACCGACAGGCCATCGTCACGCGCCAATCGAACCCGATCCGTGGCCAGTATCAATTTTGCTGCGTAATCATTAACCGTTAAATACTGATCGATCTGATTCCACTGCCACACCAGCAAACGCTGTCCATTGCTGCCGCGCATGCTGGCCTGACGCACCTGCTGCGTCCGCCCGGCGATTTGCACTGAGATCATGGTTTCACCGATATTCGACCACATCGGATCTTTCTGCCGGATCATGAAATTCTGCGAGTTGATGAGCTCGGCACCCTGTCGCTGTGTGCCGTAATAATTAAGATCCAGCATCACTTGACGCCCTGCCTGCGCATACGCTCGACGCAACTGGCGGTCAGCGCCCACCCAATGCGGTGCCCAGGTAGTGAAAGATGTTCCGGGCTGCCAGCCGCCCTGCGCTTCCACCTGCAATACCGGCATGACGGGCAAGGGACGCGCATTCAGCCACACGGCGTAAACCGGCCACAGCCCGGCAACCAGCAGCGCGGCAAGGGCTATCAGCGAGATCGGTCTGCCAGGTTCGACATGACCGGCGTGCCGGGTTAACGCTGAATCGGCAGGCAGAGGCAGGTCATCCTCCCGCCAGAATCCGCCTATCCAGAACAGCAACAGCATGACCAGGCCAAAAAACACCCAGCCGTAGATGTAATGATCGATACCCAGCGCCAGTTTCATGTCGGACAGATGCGCAATCATCACGATCATGTAGGCACGTCCGCTGTTCGCAAAGATGGGCACAATGATGGCCGCAATGGAAAACAGCACACGCCGTTTCCACGAGCGATAGGTGAGATACGCGTACAACACGCCGAGCGTCGCCGAGGCAATCAGATAACGCAGACCGGAGCATCCTTCCACAACCGACCAGTCGCCGCTGGGGATGCTGAAAAACATGCCCTCCCGGTATACCGGGATGCCGGTGGCCTGCAGCATCGCCACGGTGAAATTGGCAGTCACCCCCATCAGCGGCTCAATCAGGAATTCACCCACGGGCACTGCAAAAAACAGGAACATGAGCGGAAAGAACGCCGCCCGGACAAACGGCCAGCCCAGCAACGTCCACACGGCTGCTATCAGCATGGCGATAAAAGCGTATTGCGCCACCACGTTGACGCTGCCCGCGTCGGCCAGCAGCCAGCCTGCGCCCGCCAGCGCCAGCAGGATCAATCCACGCAGGTCCGGGCGCGGCTGGAGTTGCGCCAGCACATCACGACGCCGCCAGATCAGCCAGATGGTGATCGGGAAGATGAGATAGCCATGGGCAAAGGTTTCCGAGCGCTCCCATATTTCGGCCATTGAATAAAACGTCGGCCAGAACAGGGCGAACAGCATCAACACCACACCGAGGGTCAGCGCGCCCGAATAAAGCCATCTGCCTTTTGGCGTGGCAAACTGAGGGTTGAACAGGTCACTCATGAGGGGTGTCACTCCAATACCGAAGGGGGAACCGGCGGTGATTCAAACAGCGCGTCGATCGCAGCCAGATTACGTGCCCAGTCGTAATGCGCCAACACGCTGTCACGGGCCAGGGCTGCGGAGGCCGGGTGCAGCAAGTGGCCAACTACGGCCCGGGCGAATTCGGCTTCACCCCGGGCCAAAGTGAAGTCACGCCCCGCCTCGGCGCGCAGGCCTTCGGCAGCCTGGGCGCTGGCAATAACCGGACGTGCCATCGCCATGGCTTCCAGCACTTTGTTCTGCACCCCGCGTGCGATACGCAGCGGTGCGACTGCGCAGGCCGCATGGGCCAGGTAAGGCCGCACATCCGGAACCCCCCCGGTGACGACCACGCCGGGATGAGATGCCAGCGCCAGCACGGCTTCGCCTGGCCGGCTTCCCACAATGGTGAACTGCGCACCGGGGATGACATCGCGCACCTGCGGAAAGATATGCCCGGCAAACCAGGTGACGGCGTCGATATTCGGCCAGTAATCCATTGCCCCGGTAAACACGATGCTTTGCACGCCGGGAACGTAAGGGTTCGAGTAGTCGCGGTCGGGAGAAAAATACCCGGCATCCACCCCGTTTTCAAACGCACTGATTTTATGTTGCGCGTGCGGCGCACGCTGTTGCAGCAGGGCTGCTTCGGCCTGCGACACCAGGAGCGTGGCATCAAAATCCTGTGCCATACGCCCCTCCCATTCGGCCAGTTTCCGCCCCTCGCGGCCATACACCCAGGCCATCGGCCAGCGTTGTGTCGGCGCATATTGCGTCCATTTGTCGGAATCGACATCGACCATATCAAGCACGCGCCGCTCGAGCGTGTCCGGCACGAACTGCGCCATCGCCGAGGAAAAGGCCAGGCCGCGCGACACTTTTCCGGTATCGGCCAGGCCGGCTGCCCAATGCTGGAGTGCCGTGTTGCGGTAATACGGCAAGGTGAGCGCTTCCCCTGAAAGCAAGCCGCGCAGACTGGCCAGCCTGGCCCGCCGCGGATTCAGCGGCAGCAGCTTGATCGACGCGCAATAGGGTTTCAACGCATCCTGATATTGCCAATCGTCAGGATCGTCTACAAAAGCACCCAGGTGAATGGCGTAGCGCGTGCTGAGATGGCGCAACAGATGAAACGAGCGAATCTTGTCGCCCTTGTTGGGCGGAAACGGAATGCGGTGGGCAAGAAACAGCAGGCCTTCCATGGATCAGGCCGGGGAGGGAACGGCAACCACAAAGGCACGGAGAAGATCGCATTCCCGGTCCAACTGATCGGAAACCTTTTTTCTTTGTGCCCTGGTGATGAAAAACATTCCGTTCATCCCAGGTTTTTCACGATATGCGGACCGATCGCATTGGCAAGCGCCAGCGGCATTTTTTTCCAGGCTTGAATAAAGAGCCGGTATTTTGGATTGAGGGGGTTGATCTCGGGTACGGTTTTGTCCGTCACCAGGAAATATTCGTAATACAGCGGCGTGGCTTCAAAGCCCCAGTTCTTCTTGAAATCGAACGAACCGGTCCCGCGTTTGCTGCGACCAAAATCGAACACTTTCAGCCCGCGCTCGCAGGCGCGCCGCATCAGTTCCCAATACATGAAGTCGTTTCCTGCCACGGCACGCGCGGCATCCACCCCGCCTCCGTAATACGGCAGCACCTCATCGCGGAAATAGAATGAAAGCACGCTGGAGATCAGGTTGCCATCCAGCGTAATGGTCAACACCTCGCAATCGTCGGCAAACTCATTTTTAAGCAGCCGAAAAAATTTGCGCGAAAAAACAGGCGTACCCAAACGATGCACGCTAGCCGAATAGGCCTGAAAAAAACGCGTGGTATCGGCGTCGATCTCGCTCACCAAGCCCGCCTTGATGCCTTTCCTCACCATCGCCCGCTGCTTGCGCGGAATAGCGTTCAGGTTGGCTTCAGGCTCGGGATCAATGGCCTTCCTGAACGTGACGTACAAATCCTTGGTGGGCCAGTCTGCATGCCGGGCCGCCTGGTTGCGGCATTCATAGGCACCGACCTTGAGTTGCGTGGCGAGCGTCTGCGCTGCGGTATCGAGTGCGTGGGCCGCAGCCTCATCGTCAGCCAGAATCCCGCCATAGGCGCAGAACGGCAGTGACCCCAGACTGTGGCCAAACAGGAGGCTGTTGATTTCCGCCAGCGGCAGCACGCCCACGATGCGCTCGCCGCGCTTCGCCAGTAAAAAATGCGTGCGGTGGCCAAATGCATCCTTGATCACACGCTGCCAACCCGCGCGATGAAAAAACGTCGCGTCCGGATGGGTCTGCACGTAGTCGTCCCAGCGAGATGCGTCGTGCTGCTCCAGCGGCTGTACCGTGATATCGGCCGTTGCTCCGGCGCTCACACCGAAGGGCATGCGCGCTTCAGGCAGTTCTGACCGGACATTCAATTGGATGCAAGGAACACGCGGTCGATGCGGTCCCATTCAAAGTCGTTGAGCAGATGCCGCAACCTGCCCGGCATACGGTGCAGATTCACATAATGCCGAAAGTGCGTTTTGGCGGATAAACCGGGCTGGCGCGGTTGCTCGGCGTCGATCTCCCAGGGGTGGAAATAGAACATGCACGGCGCCTGATCCTGCGCATTGACGCGGCGCAGCATCCAGCGCGACAACGCATAGGGCAGCAGGCGGAACCAGCCCCCTCCCGCTGCGGGGAAATTGCGCCCCATCAGCATGACGGTTGTTGGCGGCAATTCCAGGATGCCGTTCTCGCCATTGGGACGATGCGCAAAACGCGGCGCATCGGGCATGCCGTAATGATCGTGGCGCACCGGATAAATACTGGAGCTGTACGCATAGCCCGCATTTTCCAGTTCTTCGACCGCCCACCAGTTTTTCTCGTTGATGGAAAAGCTCGGCGCACGGTAACCGCGAACCGCAACGCCCCCGAGGTCTTCCAGAATGCGTTTGGCGCGGGTGATGTCTTCACGGAATTCGGCCGGGGTGAGATCGCTGGCGCGCTGGTGGCCGTAGCCATGACTGGCGAGTTCATGGCCGTTCTCAACGATGCGGCGCACCACCTGGGGATAGCGTTCGGCAATCCAGCCGAGGGTGAAAAAGGTCGCCTTGGCATCCGCTCCATCCAGCAGGCCGAGAATCGCATCGACGTTGCGTTCAACCCGGCAGGGCAGGGTATCCCAGTCTTCGCGCCGGATATGCGGCGCAAATGCCGAGACCTGAAAATAGTCTTCGACATCGATCGACATGGCGTTCTTGATCCCTGTCATTTACGCGGCCTTGAAATTGCTGTTGGGTGTGATTGCCGCTTCGATGCGTGTGCCCTTGTGCGCCGGCAACCAGCCCTTCAGCGTATGCGCGATGCGCATCGCAGCGCGGCCATCCCAGTATTCGGGAATCCGCCCGGCCTTGCCGCCATGGTCCATCACGTCGTTGAAGGCTGCCCGGATCGCGGCGGGGTTCGTGCCGACCAGGGTGTTGGTGCCTTCAACGAGGGTGATCGGGCGTTCGGTGTTTTCACGCAGCGTCAAACAGGGCACCCCCAGCGCAGTGGTTTCTTCCTGAATGCCGCCGGAATCGGTGAGCACCAGTTTTGCGTCACGCATCAGACCCAGCATTTCCAGATAGCCCAAGGGCGGCAGGATATGCAA
>JADMKH010000224.1 GCA_018780025.1 Thiobacillus sp. | reverse complement strand
GGCGCCGACATCCTGCGACTGTGGGTGGCGACCACCGATTATTCCGGCGAACTCACCATCTCGGCCGAGATTCTCAAACGCGTGGTGGAAGGCTATCGCCGCATCCGCAACACGCTGAAATTCCTGCTCGCCAACCTGTCGGACTTCGACCCCAAGGCGCACGCGCTGCCGGCGGAAGACTGGCTGGAAATTGACCGCTACGCGCTGGCGCTCACCCGAAAATTGCAGGGCGAATTACAGGCGCATTACGACGCCTACGAATTCCACTTCATCGTGCAGAAGCTGCAAGGCTTCTGCTCCGAAGACCTCGGCGGTTTCTATCTCGACATCCTGAAAGACCGGCTCTACACCAGCGGCGCCAACAGCCGCGCACGACGTGCCGCGCAGAACGCGCTGCACCAGCTAACGCACGCGCTGGTGCGCTGGATGGCGCCCATCCTGTCGTTCACCGGCGAAGAAGTGTGGGCGGAACTGGACGGGGACGAGTCGGTGTTCCTGCATACCTGGCATGACTTGCCCGCGCAGGCCGACGAAGCCATGCTGCTCGATCGCTGGACCCGCATCCGCGCCGTGCGTGCCGACGTGCAGAAAGAACTGGAGACCTTCCGCGCTGCTGGCGACATCGGTTCCTCGCTCCAGGCCGAAATCACACTGCACGCCAGCCCCGAAACCGCATCATTGCTGGAGCCCTTGAGCGACGACCTGCGCTTTGTTCTCATCACCTCGCAGGCACGCGTCGTCGCAACCGAAGCCGACCGCGTGGAAGTCACGCCGAGCACGGCAAAAAAATGCGAGCGCTGCTGGCATTACCGCGACGACGTGGATACGCATGCCGACCATCCCGGCCTGTGCGGTCGCTGCGTCAGCAACCTGGCCGGCGACAGCGAAGCACGCACCCATGCCTGAATTACCATCGACCATCATTACATCAAGTCACGGCCCTGGCCGAATGAGATTCTTCACCATGAAATATTTCGCTGATCCCGCAATGCGCAAATGGCTGGGCCTGGCCTTCGCCATCATCGTGGCAGACCACCTCACCAAATGGTGGGTCTCCGCCACGCTCGACTACCAGGAAGCCATCCCCGTGCTGCCGTTCTTTTCGCTGGTGCGGGTACACAACACCGGCGCCGCGTTCAGTTTTCTGGCCGATGCCGGCGGCTGGCAGCGCTGGTTCTTCATTGCGGTGGGCATTGTCGCCACCGTGATCATCGTGCGTCTTTTAAAACGCCACGCCCGCGAGCCGCGACTGGCTTTTGCGCTGACGCTGGTGCTCGGCGGCGCGCTCGGCAACGTGATCGACCGCGTGGCGCTGGGTTACGTGGTGGACTTTTTATATTTCCACTACCAGGGGTTTGCCTGGCCCGCATTCAACGTCGCGGATTCCGCTATCTCGGTCGGCGCAGTCCTGCTGATCTGGGACAGCCTGTTCGGCAAACCCGCTGCACCGGATAACGCAGCATGACCACGCGCGCCGTCGCCGCGGGCGATACGCTCAAACTCCGCTACGCGCTGCGCCCGCGCGGCGGCGAGGACATCATCTCCAACTTCGACGACCCCGAACCCGACACCGTGACCCTGGGCGATGGCACGCTGTCGCCGATGCTGGAACAATGGCTGGTCGATCTGCTTCCCGGCGAGCGCCATGTTTTCCTGCTCGACCCGTGGCAAGCATTTGGTGCAAGCCAGCCTGAGCTTATCCAGACGATGTCCAAATCCGACCTGCCTGCTGGCCTGAACCTGGAAACAGACCAGTTGTTCGAATTCACCCTACCCAACGGCCAGACCCTGGCCGGGCGCATCCTGGAAATCGGCGACGCGGCCGTCAAGGTCGATTTCAATCACCCGCTTGCGAATCTGGCTGTTGAATTCGAAGTCGAAATCGACCGTATCGTGTCGTCCCCCCCTTCACATTGAGTTTGACGCAAACAAAAGCTACACTTATGTAACTACATAAACGGAGTTACGATTGTTTTCATGAGATGGCGCAAAGAACGCCAAAAACCAACGCAAACACGGGGTCAGTTTTGAGGCCGCCACACGGGTATTCGACGACCCGCTGCATATCTCCCGGCTGGATCGCATCGAAGATGGCGAGCAGCGGTGGCAAACCCTGGGTATGGCCGGTGGCGTAATCCTGCTGCTGGTTGCGCATACATGGCATGAAGCGAAGAGCGGCGCGGAACACATCCGCATCATCTCGGCGCGACGTACGACCCAATTGGAAAGGAAAGTTTATGAACAAAATACCTGAACCCGTCCGCAAAGAACTTGCAGCACTGGCTGCCATGCCGGAGAACGAAATCGATTTATCCGACATCCCCGCCACAACCGAACAAGACTGGCGCGGCGCGGCGCGTGGAAAATTCTATCGTCCCATCAAACAGCAATTGACCGTACGCATCGACGCTGACGTACTGGCATGGTTGAAGAGCCAGGGCAAGGGCTATCAGAGCCGTCTAAACGACATTCTCCGGGCGGCCATGCTCGACAGGGAACGTCATCAGTGACACCCACCATTCTTCTCGCCAACCCGCGCGGCTTCTGCGCCGGCGTCGACCGCGCCATCGCCATCGTCGAGCGCGCGCTGGATAAATTCGGCGCGCCGATTTATGTGCGCCACGAAGTCGTCCACAACACCTTCGTCGTCAGCGACCTCAAGGCCAAAGGCGCGATCTTCGTCGACGAACTCGCCGACGTCCCGTCCGGCGCCACCGTCATCTTCAGCGCGCACGGCGTCTCGCAGGCCGTGCGCCTGGAAGCCGAAGCGCGCGGGCTCAACGTGTTCGACGCCACCTGCCCGCTGGTCACCAAGGTGCACGTCGAAGTCAGCAAAATGCGCGGCAAGGGACTCGAAATCATCATGATCGGCCACAAGGGCCACCCCGAAGTCGAAGGCACCCTGGGGCAAGCCGAGGGCGGCATATATCTGGTCGAAACGCCGGAAGACGTCGCCGCCTTGCAGGTGAACGATCCCGACACGCTCGCCTACGTCACCCAGACCACCCTCTCGGTCGACGACGCCGCGCGCGTGGTCGATGCCCTGCGCGCACGCTTCCCGGCTATCGTCGGCCCGAAAAAAGACGATATCTGCTACGCCACGCAAAACCGCCAGGATGCGGTCAAGGCGCTGGCGCCCCAATGCGACGTGGTGATCGTCGTCGGCTCGCCGACCAGTTCCAACTCCAACCGCCTGCGCGAGGTGGCGCAAAACCTCGGCGTGCCCGCCTACATGGTGGACAATGCCGCGGAAATCCATCCGGAGTGGGTGGAGGGAAAAAACCGCGTCGGACTCACCGCCGGCGCCTCTGCGCCGGAAATCCTGGTGCGCGCCGTGATCGAACGGCTGAATCAGTTGGGCATCGACTCGGTGGCCGACCTTGAAGGCACGCAGGAGACAGTGGCCTTCGCCCTGCCGAAAGGCCTGAGCATTTGACCCGCAGAGCACGGGGGCGCCCATGCGCCCCCTTCGCGCCCTTCAAGGACAAGCGCCCCAGCGACATTTTAAACCGTGCCCATTTTCAAAAATGCCTGGGGTGTTATCCTCAACCAGTAGTGTCCGGTTAAAAGTCATACAAATTCAGCTGGTTATAAAAACCGGTCTG
>JADMKH010000170.1 GCA_018780025.1 Thiobacillus sp. | reverse complement strand
CCAGCCCGCCTTCGCGCATGCCGGCAAAGCTCACCGCGATGCCGGTGCGGCCGGCACGGCCGGTACGGCCGATACGGTGAACGTAATCCTCGGCCTGACGCGGCAGGTCGAAGTTGATGACATGGCTGATACCCGCCACGTCGATGCCGCGTGCGGCAACGTCGGTGGCGACCAGCACCTTGGTACGACCTTCGCGCAGGCGCTGCAGGGCACGGTTGCGCTGGCCCTGCTGCATGTCGCCATGCAGCGCGTCGGAGGCAAAGCCGCTCTCGGACAGCAGGTCGGAAATTTCCTCGGTGCTGCGCTTGGTCGAGGCGAACACGATCGCCTGCGTCATCTCCACGTCGCGCAGCAGCGCGTCGAGCAGACGGTTCTTGTGGTCCATGTTGTCGGCAAACAGCAGGCGCTGCTCGATCTTGGATTCCTTGTGCGGAACCGCTTCGATCTCGATGCGCTGGGCGTCGCGGGTCAGTTCGCGCGCCAGGTTGCCCACCACGCCGTCGAGCGTGGCCGAGAACAGCAGCGTCTGGCGCTCTTTCGGGCAGCGCGCGGCGATGGCCTTGATGTCGTCGACAAAACCCATGTCCAGCATGCGGTCGGCTTCGTCCAGCACCAGCACTTCCAGGCGCGAGAAATCGATCTTGCCGCGCTCCAGGTGATCAATCAGGCGACCGGGGGTGGCTACCACCACATCCACCGGCTGGCTCAAACGCTTGAGCTGCAGGCCATAGGGCGAGCCGCCCACCAGGCAGGCGGTGCGGAAGCGACGCATGTCCTTGCCATAGGTCATGGCAGCCTTTTCAACCTGCAGCGCCAGTTCGCGAGTCGGGGTCAGCACCAGCACGCGCGGGCCCATGCCCTTGCCGGTCGATTCAGCCAGCAAGCGCTGGATCGAAGGCAGCAGGAACGCTGCGGTCTTGCCACTGCCGGTGTGCGACGACACCAGCAAATCGCCACCGCTCAGCGCAGCGGGAATCGCTTTCTGCTGAACCGGGGTGGCGTTTTCGTAGCCAGCTGCCAAAACGGATTTAAGGATAAGGGGGTCAAGACCCAATTCGGAAAAGCTCATGTCTAACCTTTTTTAGTGCGCACAAACGCGCAAACCAGACCCATGTCAGGACAAACCCAGACAGGTCATAAAATTACGAACCGGAATTTAAGTGGCGTTTGAAACGCCTAACGGGTCGCGTCGATCACATCGGCGCCAACCACAAGACTTGTCGCCGCTGGCTGAAACAAATAACCGGCGGCACAAAAGAGAGGTCGAAGACGATGGGGCTGTGAGAACAGTCCCGAGGCACGGCGGCAAAAGAAGCCTGACCTGCCCACTGCTGTATGCACAACTCTGCGAAGTATATCAGAAAACGCTGGTATAGCTACGCCATTTGTAATTATTTCAGACGGGGTGATACAGCTTGTGATACAGCCCGCCGCGATCGATCAACGCCTTGTGGTCGCCCTCCTCCACCACGCGACCATTTTCGAACACCAGGATGCGGTCGGCCTGCTTCACCGCTGACAGGCGATGCGCAATGATAAGCGTGGTGCGTCCGGCCAGAAAGCCGCTCAAGGCCTGGTGCAGCAAGCGTTCGGTGGCGGTGTCGAGCGCCGAGGTGGCCTCGTCGAGGATGACGATGCGGGGATTGGCCACGATCATGCGCGCGATCGCCAGACGCTGCCGCTGCCCGCCGGACAGCCGCACCCCCTGCCGCCCCACCGCCGTATCCAGACCATGCGGCAGGGCGGCGATGATGTCCTTTAATTGCGCGATTTCCAGCGCCTGCCACAGCCTGGCGTCATCGGCCTCGCGCCCCAGGGTCAGGTTGGCGCGCACGCTGTCGTTGAACAGCACCGGGTGTTGCAGCACCACGCCGACATGCTCGCGCACGGCTTCCCAGCCGATTTCGCTCACAGGCACATCGCCATACCGGATCTGCCCGGATTTGATGGGATAAAGCCCCAACAAGGCCTGTACCAGCGTCGACTTGCCGCCGCCCGACGCCCCGACCAGCGCCACTTTTTCGCCCGGCGCCACGGTGAGGCTGACATCGTCCAGCACTGTCTCGCCATCGGTATAGGCAAAGCTGACGTGGTCGAGTGCGATACCCACCGTGGCTTGGCCGGCAAACGGGTCGCGCAGCGCCGGGTGCTGCGATTCGCTGTGCAGTCCGAGCAACGCATTGATCCGCCCCAGCGCGGCGTTGGCGGCGTACCAGCCGTATTGCATGTTCACCAGTTCCTGCACCGGCGTCATCATGAACCACAGGTAGCCGAACACCGCCAGCATCTCGCCGATGGTGAGATCGGAAAACACCACCATCAGCATCGCCCCGGCGCGGAACGCGTCGAAGCCAACCAGAAACACGAAAAAGGAAATCCGGCTCATCGCGTCCGACTTCCAGGCAAACGCCGCCGCGTGCTGGCGTATCTCGCCGGCCTTGGCGGTCACCCGCGCCAGATAATGCTTTTCGCGATTCATCGCGCGGATCTGCGTCAGCGCGTCGAGGGTTTCTGAAAGCGCGTCCTGAAACACCTCGAAAGCGCGGTTCTCGTGCTTTTTCAGGTCCTTCACCCGCTTGCCCAGCCGGGTCGAAAACAGGATCACCACCGGGTTCAGCAGCAGGATGAACAGCGCCAGCTGCCAGTGCATCCAGAACAGCACCGCCGCCACGCCGACCAGCGTCAGCACCGACACCACCAGACCCGAGACCGACGCGCCGAGAAAGCTGTCGATGGCGTTCAGGTCCGTCACAAAATGCGACGTCACCCGCCCCGCGCCCACCGTCTCGAACTCAGACAGCGCGATGCGCGACAGCCGCGACAGCATGCGCACCCTAATGCGATACACGACTTCTTTGGCCAGCAGCGAAAAGGTCCGCCCCTGCCACACGTTGAGCAGAATCGCCGTCAGCCGCAAACCCACGGTCAACAGCAGCGCCGCGCCGATGAACAGCACCGGGCCGTGCCACGCAGCCGGAAACCAGGCGCCGATGGCCGCAACCATCTTGCCCGGATGATGCAGCAACACCTCGTCCACCATCAATGGCAGCAGCAGCGGTACCGGCACCGCGGCCATCACCGCCAGCAACGCAATGAAGTTGGCCCGCAGCAACTGTGCGCGATGGGCCGTGAGTTCGGTGGCGATGCTGCGCCAGCTCAACATGTCCTTGCTACTTTCCGATGCAGAATTTGCTGAAAATTTCGCCCAGCAAATCGTCGGCGGTGAACTCGCCGGTGATTTCCGACAAGGCGGCCTGGGCGAGCCGCAATTCCTCGGCAAACAGCTCGAGTTGCGCCGCCGACTCGCGCGCAGCGGCCAGATGCGCGGCACCGCGGGCAAGCGCATCCAGATGCCGCGCGCGTGCCATGAACGCGCCTTCGCCGGCAGCCTGCCAGCCCGCGGCCTCAAGCAGCTTGTCGCGCAGCAAGCCCACGCCGACGCCGGTCTTGGCGGACAGCCAAATTTCGTTGCCCACTGCACGCGGCGCCTCTGCGGTCACGTCAATCTTGTTGTGGATGGTCAGCCGCGTGACCGCGGGCAAGCGCTGCAGGATCGTCGCCTCGCTCGCGCCCAGGCCGTGCGCGGCATCCACCAGCAATAGCGCC
>JADMKH010000079.1 GCA_018780025.1 Thiobacillus sp. | reverse complement strand
AGTCTTGCCGACCTACGGCTGGCTACTGCCAACAGCTAACGGTGAAAGAGCCTTTATTTATAGAGCACGCTCGGCAGCCACAAACCAATCTGCGGCCAGATATACAGCAGGGTCATGGCCACGACTACCAGGCCGAGGAAGGGCATGGACCCCAGGAAGATCTGGCCCAGCGACACGCCGGGCGGCGCCACCCCCTTCAGGTAGAACGCTGCCGGCGCCATCGGCGGCGACAGGAAGGACATCTGCAGGTTGAGCGCCACCAGGAGGCCGAAGAACAGCGGATCGATATTGAAGTGCGCCAGCAGCGGGATGAAGATCGGCATGAAGATGATGATGATCTCGGTCCATTCCAGCGGCCAGCCCAGAATGAAAATGATGAGCTGGGTGAGCAGCAGGAATTCCAGCGGCGTCATGTTGAGCGACAGCACCCACTGCTCGACCACGTGTTGTCCGCCCAGCAGGGAAAATGCCGCCGAGTAGATGCTGGCGCCGACGAACAGCCAGCACACCATGGCGGAGGTCTTGGCGGTGAGGAACACTGACTCGCGCAGCATGGTGATGAGTTTGACCTGCCAGCTGGCAAGCAGCGCCCAGGCGAGGAAGGCCAGCATCGACGCCTGGCCCAGCGCAGGCGGCAGGGGCGTTGCAATCACATGCGCCCGGTGCAGGATGAACCAGACCACCGAGGCGAGAAAGACGCCCCACAGCACGATCCAGATCGGCCACCAGCGTTTGCGCGTCGCGTGCGGTTTCTCGCTGGCCATGTAGAAGGCCGCCAGCACGAAGCCGCCGAGCGCACCCATGGCGGCGGCCTCGGTGGGGGTGGCCAGGCCGAACACGATCGAGCCCAGCACGCCGAGGATCATCACTGCCAGCGGGAAGAAGGAGGTGAGCAGCATGCGGAACACTTCCAGGCGCGGGAAGGTGAGCAGCAGGTAGCCCGCGCCCAGCACCGCCACGCCGGCGCCGACGGTTTTCCAGAACGCCGCCGGGGCGGGCTTGCGCGCGTCTGCCGGGGGCGCGGCCTTGGATTCGGCCAGCACCGGCGGTTCGCCAGCGAGCGGTTCTTCCAGCGCCGGCAGGTCGCCGGGTTCGGTTGGCGGTTCTTCAACGCCGGGGGCGATCCCGTATTCAACAGGCGGCTCGGCAATGCCGGGGGCGGTTTCCTCGCTGCTGCTGTCGCTGCTGTAGGCCTCGGCGGACACCCCCATCTCCTGTAGACCCGAAGTGTCGAATGTCTCGGTCGGCTGGGTCAGCGTGTTCCAGGTCAGCCCCATGATGAGGACGAAAACCAGTGCCGGCAGACCCGCGACCAGCAGGTTCCTGCCAAGGTTCGCGCGCGAAACCGTGGCGTCGCGCGGACTCGCCAGCGCCCGCAGCAGGGCAGGCAGGACGAGCCGGCCATGGCGTGCCGAGAGCGCAGCCATGTGCGGCGGCAGCGGCACCTTGCGGGCCTCTGCGCTGAGCGGCGGCGCCCAGTGCGGCTTGATCGAGGCCACGACCACCACGTATACGACATACAGCCCCGCCAGCAGCAGGCCGGGGAAGAAGGCGCCCGCGTAGAGCTGCACCACCGACACGCCGGCAGTGGCGCCATAGACGATGAGCATGATGGACGGCGGAATCAGGATGCCGAGGGTGCCGCCTGCCGCGATTACGCCGGCGGAAAGCTTGGTGTCGTAGCCGGCGCGCAGCATGGCCGGCAGCGCCAGCAGGCCCATCAGCGTTACTACTGCGCCGACGATGCCGGTGGCAGTGGCGAAGATGGCGCAGGTCACCAGGGTGGCGACGGCGAGCGAGCCGGGGATGCGCGCCGTGGCGATGTGGATGGCGTGGAACAGCTTTTTGATCAGGTTCGCGCGCTCGACCAGGTAGCCCATGAACAGGAACAGCGGCACCGCAATGAGCACGTCGCTGGTCATCACGCCGTAGGCGCGTTGCACGGCCAGGTCCAGGGTCTGCTGCACGGCGACCACCGGATCGACCGAGCGGTAGGCGAACCAGGAAAACAGCACGCCCATGCCCATCAGGGTGAACGCGCTGGGAAAGCCCATCATCATCGCCACCACGATCAGGCACAGCATGATGATGCCGATGTGGCCGGTGTTGAGCGTGTTCCACGGCGTGAGCGCGGCAATCGCCAGCAGGATTAGCGCCATGAAGCCGAAACCGAACGCGAGTCCCTTGTTCATGGCCGGTTCTCCGCGGCTTCGCCGTTATCCCGGACCATGGCCTTGAGTTCTTCCAGGTCGATTTCCTCCACGTCCTTCATGCGCGCGGGCCAACTGCCCAGGCGCAGGCAAACCGCGCAGCGCAGGATTTCGACGACGCCCTGCAGCAGCAGCAGGAAGCCGGCCGCCGGGATCACGAACTTGAAGGGATACAGCGGCAGCGGATCGGGGCTGAAGGTATTTTCGCGGATTGCCAGCGACTCGCTGGCATAGGTCCAGCCGGCCCAGGTGAGCGCGAGCACGCCGGGCAGGTAGAACAATACATACAGCACCAGGTCGATGCTGGCCTGGGTGCGCGGCTTGAGCGCGCCATACAGCACGTCGCCGCGCACATGGCCCTGGTGCGCCAGGGTGTAGGCGCCGGCCATCATGAACAGGGTGCCGTACAGCATGATCTGGGCGTCCAGCGCCCAGGGGTGGGGATGATTCAGAAAGTAGCGGGAAAACACTTCCCAGGCGACCAGCAGGGTCAGAACGACAATGGCCCAGGCGAAGAATCGCCCAATGAGCGTGGTCAGGCGGTCGACCGCCATCAGGAGTTTCTGCATAGGGAACGACCCAAAGGGGAAAGTCCGCCGGCCAGGGCCGGCGGTGAAAACGGGCGTTTAGCCTTTCTTCCGGGCGAAGAAATGGTTGTACGCCATCTTGTAATCCACGCTGGTGTCGTTCTGCCAGCGCGCGGCGCGGGCCGCGAAGGCGCGCATGGAATCGAGCACTTTCTTGAAGGAAGGATTTTCCGCACTCTTCGCCGCCATGATCTTGTCCCACGACTGCAACTGCTTGCGCAGAATGGCGTCCGGCGTCTTGTAGAACCTGACCCCCTTGTTGGTACTCATGTCGATGTAGTCCCTGGAATAGCGGTCGATCGCCTTCCAGGACATGTCGGCCGAGGACGCCTCGATGGCGTACTTGATGACGGCCTTGTGCTCGGCGTTGAGCGAATCGTATTTCTTCTTGTTGAAGAGAATTTCGAATTGCTCGCTGGCCTGGTGGAAGCTCTGCAGCATGCAGACCTTGGCCACGTCCGGGAAGCCAAGCAGGTTGTCGGAAGACGCATTGTTGAATTCGGCCGCATCGAGCAGGCCGCGATCCAGAGCCGGCACGATTTCGCCGCCCGGCATCGGGTTCACCGCGGCGCCCATGTCCTTGTACATGTCGACTGCGAGTCCGACGGTGCGGAATTTCAGGCCCTTCATCTGCTCGACGCTGGTGACCGGTTTCTTGAACCAGCCGAAGGGCTGGGTCGGCATCGGGCCATAGAGCATCGACACCACGTCCATGTTCATGCTCTTGTAGATTTCGTCCAGCAGCTCCTTGCCGCCGCCGTAGTTGTGCCAGGCCAGCAGCATGTTGGCGTCCATGCCGAACGCGGGGCCGGAGCCCCAC
>JADMKH010000074.1 GCA_018780025.1 Thiobacillus sp. | reverse complement strand
GCGTCCCGGAGAGGTGGCAGAGTGGTCGAATGTACCTGACTCGAAATCAGGCGTGGGCGCAAGTTCACCGTGGGTTCGAATCCCACCCTCTCCGCCACACCGCATTCGCACTATTTCCTCGAATTTATCCCCTTATCCCCAGGGCAGCTGTTTTCAGTTGCGCCTTATCCAGACATCGGCACTGCGCGCATTTAATTTAACGAATTGGGTGCCTGGCCGTTTCATCCGGTATCAGGTTTTGCCAGTAAAAAGGCCCGTCTGCTAGACGGGCCTTGATGAACGCGTTCGGCGTTAAGCTATATCAGTTAAAACGTGCCGGGGGCCGTGCGCCACCCGAATAAGCTTCCTTGTGGCGGAAGTTGATGCGGCCTTTGGTCAGGTCGTAGGGCGACATTTCGATGGTGACCTTGTCGCCGGCCAGGATGCGGATACGGTGCTTGCGCATTTTTCCGGAAGCATAGGCGGTGATTTCAAAGCCGTTGTCCAGGGTGACGCGAAAGCGTGTTTGCGGCAGGACTTCGTTAACGACGCCTTCCATTTCTACGAGTTCTTCTTTTGCCATGCTTCGATTCCTCAAGGTTGGCCATTCGCGCGTCGGTGCGATGCGCCGACGCGCGCGGGTGTTCGAAAGAGTGCGGGGCTTCGGGATGCACCCGGGTAATTAGTGCGTTGCCGAGGGGCAAACCTGCAACGTGCCCGTCAGGGCAGAAGTGGACTGATAAAAGGACCAATTCGTCCAGACAGTATGGCGGTCAGGGCGCATATGGGCAAGGCTGGCGGGGTGAGGCCGCGACATAGCGTGGATACAGCGGGGTAAGGATGTGATCTGGCAGGGAAATGCCGCCAAAACCACTCGAAACTGGTCATTTATCTGTAAACGTGTTGTCAGTCGGGTTCTGGCGCTTCAGCGGCCGCCGGTTCGATATGCAAGGTTCGGGTAGGGAAGGCAATTTCCGCACCCTGGGCCCGGATGATGGCGGCGATTTTCAACAAAATGTCCTGCTTGACTTCGTGAAACTGTATCCAGTTGACGGTTTTAGTGAAGATGTAAACGAAGAAGTCCAGCGATGACGCTGAGAATGCATTGAAGTTAACGATCAAGGTGGTGTCGGTGTCGATTTCGGGATGGCTCTGCAGCATGGCTTTGACGTCGGCGACAATGGCGCCCATTTTGTCGAGGTCGGCGTAGCGGATGCCGATGGTTTCCTTGATGCGCCGGTTGGTCATGCGGGTGGGATTTTCGACCACGATGGTGGTAAACAGGGAGTTCGGTACATAGATCGGGTTTTTATTGAACCCGCGAACTCGCGTCTGGCGCCAGCCAATGTATTCCACCGTGCCTTCGATTGCCTTGTCGGGCGAACGAATCCATTCACCCACGGTAAACGGACGGTCCAGATAGATGGTCAGGCCACCAAAGAAGTTTGCCAGCATGTCCTTGGCGGCGAAACCCACGGCAATGCCGCCAATACCGCCAAAGGCCAGCACGCCGGAAATGCTGAATCCCAAGGTTTGCAGGATGACCAGGAGGGCAATGATGATGACCGTGGCTCGACCGATTTTGGACAAGGCATCGACGGTGGTGCGGTCGATCGCGTCTTCGGTCGCCTCGCAGAGGGCAAGCATGTTGCGCGAAGCCTGATCGATCAAGCGCAGTAGAAACCACGCCAGCGCAATGATGATGAGGGTGTTGCGGGTGGGAGTCACAAAATCGTAAGCCGGGGTGCCGAGGTGCGAGTGCACGATCTGGATGACGAACGTCGCACCGACTACCCACAAGACCAGTGTCAGGGGTTTGCGCATGGCCTTGATCAATGCGTCGTCCCAGACAGAAGGGCTGCGCAGTGCAATCTTTTCGATTTTACGCAGCAGAAAATAAACACCGACGTTAAGTACGATGATGGCAATAACCATTATCACCACTTGAGGCAGCCAGGATGCGGCCAGGAAGGAAAAATCGAACTGTTGTGCCAGAGTTTTCATACGCGGGTTGAGTGTGCAGATTGATGTGCCGGAAGTAACAGGGCGAGTGCGGGAAATTTAAACCGAATCCCGTGATTCGCATTTGGCCATATTACCCGGTTGCCAATTCCACACCCGGAAGCATGCCCGCTATTCGCGTTCTGGCTTTCCGGATCTATTCTTATAGGGTGTTGTTACTGTGAGGCCCCGCCATGAGTCACAAACACGAAAGCCTGTTACGTTCCATTTTCGATGGTCCGGTGAGCGGCAATGTGCACTGGCGCGAGATTGAATCGATGTTGACGCATCTGGGCGCCAGGGTAGAGCCGCATCACGGCGCGAGTTTTCGCGTGGCGCTCAACGGTGTAGAGGGTTTCTTGCACCGACCGCACAACAGCAATACCTGCAACAAACAGGAGTTGCGCCATGTGCGCGATTATTTGATCGCGGCAGGGGTTGACCCGTCGCAGCGCCACGCTGAGTAGGGGGAAAATGAAAAAATACTTTAGTGCACTGACATTGGCCGTGTTCTTGACCCTGACGCCCCTGTTTGCGCTTGCCCAGCAAGGCGGCACGATCAGCGGGGAAAAAAGCACCGACATGGTGGTGGATGCCGTGGTGATGCGGCCCTTGGGTCTGGCAGCCATGCTGGTTGGCACGGTGCTTACAGTGGTGGCGTTACCGTTCACCCTTCCCAGTGGCAGTGTTGAGTCGTCGGCACGGGAGTGGATTGTCAAACCGGCCATTTATACGTTCAAGCGACCACTTGGGGATTTCAGCGACAGCAGCGGGGATGGACGCTGAGTTCACACCAGACGCAGCTGCTGGCATGGAAGGCCTCAGCTTATTGATACGTTATTTTTACGGCTATCCATGACCCATCACATCGGCCTGCTCATCGGCAGCAAGCTTTTCTTCGGTTGCGATCTGATGCTGCAACACGTCCACCCCGGCTTCCGACGCATCAACACCGCTACGGCTACGCTGGGTAACCCGGTCGCGCAAGGTGGCCACGGGTAGCGCAAAATCCAGAATATGAAATGGCACGCCATGCGATTGCGCCTGTTTGCGCAACAAGTCGCGTTGCCAGCGTGCAAGGAATGTGGCATCGACAATCACCGGCCAGCCTGCATCGAGCAGGCCGCCTGCCAGTTGAGCCAGACAGGTATAGGTTTGGCGGGTGGCGTCAGCAGCGTACAGATTTTGGCCGACGCCCGAGTGGCTGTGGGCGAGGGCATCCAGCCCGGCCAGGCGCTTGCGCTCAACATCGGAACGCAGGCGGATTGCCCCGGGTCTTTGCATGAGGGTTTGGGTGGTAGTGGTCTTGCCCGAGCCTGAAAATCCGTGCGTGATGTCGAGTCGCAAAGGCCATGGCTGGGTCAATTTCGTCGCGAGCTTAAGCAGCATATGTGCTTCGGTCAGGGCAGCGGCGTGCGCGACACCGTGGGTTTGTCCCGCACGCAGTGCCGCGATTTTCGCGCGCACCAGTGCCCGATAGACCATGTAATAACGCAGCAACGCCAGCCCGGCATAGTCCCCGATTTTTTCCAGCCAGCTGTTAAGCAGCAGCCAGGCCCAATCCCCATGGTCGCGCTGAATCAGGTCCATGGTGCAGAAGGCGATGTCGGACTGGATATCGATCCAGCGCAATTCCGG
>JADMKH010000294.1 GCA_018780025.1 Thiobacillus sp. | reverse complement strand
TCGACCAGGTGCTCGACCGTTTCCGCGAGATCGAGGCCCGCATGGGCGCGGCCACCGAGGGGCCGGAGATCGTGCGGCTGTCCAAGGAGCACGCCGAGCTGCGACCGGTGGCAGAGGCCGTGCTGGCGCTGGAGAAGGTGCTGGCCGAGAAGCCCGAGCTTGAAGCCATGGCCGCAGACAGCGATCCGGACATCTCCGAACTGGCCCGCGACGAGCTGGAGCGGCTGGAAGCGCGCCTGCCGGACATGGAGCGCGACGTCGCCCTGCTGCTGGCCCCGCGCGACAAGGACGAGAACGCCTCCGCCATCTTGGAAGTGCGCGCCGGCACCGGCGGCGACGAGGCGGCCCTGTTCGCCGGCGACCTGTTCCGCATGTACCAGCGCTACGCCGCCAGCCGCGGCTGGCGGGTGGAGATCGACAGCATCTCCGAAGGCGAAATGGGCGGCTTCAAGGAAATCATCGCCTCGATCACCGGCGACGGCGTGTTCGGCCGGCTGAAGTTCGAGAGCGGCGTGCACCGGGTGCAGCGGGTGCCGGCCACCGAGGCGCAAGGGCGCATCCACACCAGCGCCGCCACCGTCGCCGTCCTGCCCGAGGTCGAGGACGTGGAGATCGAGATCAACGACGCCGACCTGCGCATCGACACCTATCGCTCGTCCGGCGCCGGCGGCCAGCACGTCAACAAGACCGACTCGGCGGTGCGCATCACCCACCTGCCCAGCGGCATCGTGGTGCAGTGCCAAAACGACCGCTCGCAGCACAAGAACCGCGCCGAGGCGATGTCGATGCTGAAATCCAAAATGTACGAAGCCGAACTGCGCAAGCGCCAGGCCGAGCAGGACAAACTCGAAGCCGGCAAGGCGGACGTCGGCTGGGGCCACCAGATACGTTCGTATGTGCTCGACAACTCCCGCATCAAGGACCTGCGCACCAACGTCGAAGTCTCCGCCACGCAGAAAGTGCTGGACGGCGATCTGGACATATTCATCGAAGCGAGTTTGAAACAGGGCGTGTAAGGCAGATAGATGCCAACCCTGCGGCCAACGGGATCGCCCGCAAGCTGCGCGCTCCGGCGGCCGCCAGCCCCGGCCTCAAAGTCGAAAACCGGATTCAGTAACCACAGGCGCAGCCCATGGCTTTCAGCGAACTTGAACGCAAGCGGATCGAGAAAACCGTCGCCCTCTTCATCGAAGCGCACCGTCCGCCGCCCACGATCCGCAGCCAGCTCGACCTCGACTTTCGCCTGCAAGGCCAGAGCGTCGAACTGTTCGAAATCCGCCCCGTTTGGGACAACCCAAGCCAGAAAATTGAATCTCCGGTTGCCAAAGCGACCTATGTCAAAGCGCAAAACATCTGGAAAGTGTACTGGATGCGCGCCGACCTCAAATGGCACGGCTACCCGCCCGCCCCGGAAGTAGACACCCTCGATGCCTTTCTCGCCTTGGTGGCCGAAGACAAACATGCGTGTTTTTTCGGCTGACCCATCCAATGCGGTCTGAAACGTCCTGCATAATCGACGTCTGATAACGCTTGATCACCCGCAGCGAAACAGGAACCCGAGTGCCCGATAAAGAAGCCACAGCCCGCATCAAGATCAACAAGCTGCTCGAAGCCGCAGGCTGGCGTTTCTTCGCGGAAGAAAGCGCGCCCGCCAATATCCGCCTCGAATCCAACGCGACGATCAAGTCATCCGATCTCGACGCGCTGGGCGAGAATTTCGAGAAGACCAGCAAGGGCTTCATCGATTTCCTGCTGCTGGACACCAAAGGCTTCCCCCTCATCGTTCTGGAAGCAAAGTCCGAGGACAAGAGTCCGCTCGTCGGCAAGGAACAAGCGCGCAAGTACGCCAAGTCCCAGAACTGCCGCTTCGTCATCCTCTCCAACGGCAACCTGCACTATTTCTGGGACCTGGAGCGCGGCAACCCCTACCTCATTACGTCCTTCCCCACGCCGGACTCGGTGATCGGCTACCAGCAGATCACGCCCAATCCGCAACGCCTCATCGAAGAACAGGTCGGCGACGACTATATCGCGCTGACGCTGCGCCCAAGCTATCAATCCGAAGCAGCGTGGTGCAACGAAGCAGAGCGTCCCGACTACATCAAGGCCAACAAACTGCGCTTCTTGCGCCCCTATCAGTTGAAGGCCGTTCACGTTTTGCAACAGGCAGTGCAAGACGGCAAAGACCGCTTCCTGTTCGAGATGGCCACCGGCACCGGAAAAACCCTCACGGCCGCCGCCGTCATCAAGCTCTTCCTGCGTTCCGGCAATGCCCGGCGCGTGCTGTTTCTGGTGGATCGCCTGGAACTGGAGGATCAGGCCAAGAAGGCATTCGCGGCGCTGCTGTCTGCCGACTTCCAGACGGTGACCTACAAGGAGAACCGCGACGACTGGCGGCGCGCCGAGATCGTCGTCACCACTGTGCAATCGCTGCTGTTCAACAACAAGTACCAGCGGCTTTTCTCGCCGACCGACTTTGATCTGGGCATTTCCGAAGAAGCACACCGCTCTATTGTCGGCAATGCCCGCGCCGTGTTCGACTACTTCATCGGCTACAAGCTTGGCCTCACCGCCACGCCGCGCGACTACCTGCGCCGGTTCGACAGTTCGAAGCCCGGCACCCGCGACCCGCGCGAAGCCGAGCGCCGTCTGCTGCTGGATACCTACCGCACTTTCGGCTGCGAGAACAGCCAGCCGACCTTTCGTTACTCGCTGATCGACGGCGTGAAGGAAGGTTATCTCATCAACCCCACAGTGGTGGATGCCCGTACCGAAATCACCACCGAACTGCTTTCCGAAGAAGGCTTCGTCGCCTCATTCACTGATAACGCTGGCGAGGATCAGCAGGAAAGCTTCAAGCAAAGTGAATTCGAGAAACGATTTTTCTCCGATGCCACCAACCAGCTCTTCTGCAAAACCTTTCTCGAAAACGCCCTGCGCGATCCGGTCAGCGGCGAGATTGGCAAGTCCATCGTGTTCGCGATTAGCCAGCACCACGCGGCCAAGCTGGCACAGATTCTCAACCAGATGGCAGACCGCCTGTTCCCCGACAAATACCAGTCGGATTTCGCCGTGCAGGTCACCTCGCAGATTCCGGACGCCCAGCAGTTCACCCTCAACTTCGCCAACAATAACCTGCTCGGCTCGGCCAACTTCCTGCCCGCCTACAAAACCAGCAAGGCACGGGTGTGCGTCACCGTCGGCATGATGACCACCGGCTACGACTGCCCGGACATCCTCAACCTTGGCCTGTTTCGCCCCATTTTTTCGCCCACCGACTTTATCCAGATCAAGGGGCGCGGCACCCGCAAGCACAATTTCCTCGAACAGCTTTTTGACGACAGCCTCAAGGACAGCATATCGAAGCCGCAGAAGGCTGCCTTCAAGCTCTTCGATTTCTTCGCCAACTGCGAATACTTCGAGACCGAGTTCGACTACGACGAAGTGCTGAAGCTGCCCAGACCCCAAGGCAAAAGCCGCGATGACAGCGGCGGCACCGGCCCCACCGTCGTCAGCACATACGAGCACCCCGGCGCCGACATCATCGCCTCGCTCCAGGTTGAGCAAATTACCGCCGAAGGCATGAAGATCGACCGCATGTTCTTCGAGAAATTCGAAGACAGCGTGCGC
>JADMKH010000182.1 GCA_018780025.1 Thiobacillus sp. | reverse complement strand
TGCCGCAGGCCAGGGTTTCGCCCGCGCCGCGCTCGAACACGCGCAGGCGGATGTCATGCGGCGTGAGCACCTGCATGAAGCCAGCGTTGACCCGCTGCGGAAAGCGCGTATGCGATTCGATCGCGGGGCCGAGAATGTCGATCGGCGCGCTGTCGAGATCGTTGACCCGCAGCACCGCATGCGGATTGCCCATCGACAACGCCGCGATGTTGAGAATGTGCTGGCCGACCTTGAGCGGATAGGTCATCGCTTCGGTTTCGGCGACGAACGGGATGTCGGCGGGCGCAAAACGCGGTGCGCCCATGTCTACCCTGATCTGGCCGTTGTCGAGCAGGTGGGGTTCGATGATGCCGGAAGCGGTTTCGACGCGAATGCTGGTTTTGTTGGTCAGCCCGCGGCTGTGTACAAATCGCACGAAGCAGCGCGCCCCGTTTCCGCATTGCTCCACTTCGCCCCCGTCGGCGTTAAATATCCGGTAACGAAAATCGACGTCGGCACGGGTGGACTTTTCAACCAGCAATATCTGATCGCAACCGACGCCAAAATGACGGTCCGCGATCCGGCGATATTGCGCGGAGGTGAGCGCGATCGGCTGCGTGATGCCATCGAGCATGACAAAGTCATTGCCGAGCCCCTGCATTTTGGTGAAGCGAAGTTTCATGCCCTTGGGGGTATTCATGCTCATCGTATTCATTCTGTTTTAAGCCTGACGTATTCCTTGAGGATGCAGCGGTCCATCACCACCACCATGCCGCCGGCTTGCGCCTGCAGCGCGGCAGTTTCGGCAACGATGCCTTCCTGTATCCAGATAGAGGGCAAGTGTAGCGCCAGGCATTGCTCAACGATAGCGGGGAGGTGCTCGGCAGCGCGAAATACATCGACCAGGTCTACCCGAAACGGAATGTCGGCCAGGCTGGCATAGGCCTTTTCGCCCAGCACTGTCTCCACCAGCGGGCGCACCGGAATGATCCGGTAGCCATAATGTTGCATGGCTTGCGCCACGCGGTAACTGGGTCGCGCGGGCTGCGGCGAGAGTCCGATCACGGCAATGGTTTTGACGCGATCGAACAAGGTGCGCAGGGCGGCATCGTCTGGATTGGTAAAGCTCACAGTCGTTGTTCCATGAGGTAATCGTCCATCACAAATCCATTGCCTATATCGAACACCCGCGATTCGACGATGCGGAAACCGTATTTCAGATAAGCCGCGATCGCCTGCGCGTTGCCGCGGTTGACTTGCAGCCATAGATGGCCGGCATGCTGTTGCCTGGCCCACTGCTGGATGGCGTGCAGCAGTGTCTGGCCGACACCCTGACGCTGTGTGTCCGGGTGAACATAAAGTTTGTCGAGCTTGCAGTCGGTGGGGTCCATCATGGCATGGGCAAACCCGACCAGCATCAGGTCTTGATGCGCAACCCACCAGCCGTGAGCGGGATCCGCCCGTTGCGCGCGAATGCGAGCGGGAGCGTAACGGTCGGACAGCATGGCATCGATTTGCGCCTGTGAAATCAGGGCGGAATAGGTTGACTGCCACACCCGTCGCGCCAGCGCACTGACGGGCGCGACATCTTCGGTATTCAGCCGCCGCACCTGAAATTGAGCGTCACTCATACAGGCTGGATTCGCCCAGGGGGCGGGTTTTGAAGCGGCGGTGCAGCCACAGATACTGTTCTGGTATTTCACGGATGCGGTCCTCGATAAACGTATTCATGCGAGCCACATCCGCATCCAGATCGCCACTCGGATAATTGTCCCACGGCGGATAAAAGCGCACCCGATAACCGCGTCCGCCCGGCAACTGGGTCGTGACAACGGGAATGATCTGCGCGCCGGTGAGTTTGGCCAGACGCGGCAATGCCGACACGGTGGCTGCGGACACCCCGAAAAAAGGCACGAACACCGCGTTATGGCGGCCGTGGTCCTGATCGGGCAGATAGTAAAAGGGCAATCCGGACTTGATGACGCGCAGCGTTGACTGGATACCCTCGGTGCGCGCGATCAGGACAATGTCTGAAAAACGCGTACGCCCATGGCGCATGTATTTATCGGTCACCGGATTTTTTGCGGGCGCATAGATTGAAGCGATTTGCCGATCCATTGTCAGCCGGACCCCTCCCATGTCGAGTCCGACAAAATGCGGCGCTAACCAGATGACCGGGCGCACGCCATCGCCCATTGCCGCCTCGGGATTGTCGATCTGCACCAGACGGCGTACGCGTGCCGCCGAACCCCACCACAAAATTCCGTGTTCAAGAACCGCTCGGGTGGACGCCTGAAAAGTGAGCCGCAGCCAGCGTCTGCGCACGCTTTGGGGGGTGTCGGGAAAGCACAGTGCAAGGTTGGTGGCAACGATGTGTCGCCGTTTTCCGGGTATCAGCGCCAGCAGCCAGCCCAGTGCGTTGCCCAGCGCTGCCTGAAGTGGCAGCGGTAATCCGTGCAACAGCCAGAGAAAGCCGATGCCGATCCAGGCCGGAAGCAGCGAAAGGCGTAAGCGGTTCTCAGCACGAGCCGGTTTCATGCTTCGACCGGACTGTCCGGGGAAGGCGCGCTACCCGGCCGCTTGTGCCGGTTGTAGCTCCACAGGTATTGGGCCGGAAACTGCCGAACAACGTCTTCCACCCCCCGATTGATGCGGATTGCCGCCTCGGTTTTGTCGGCGGGAAAATCTTCGCTCAGGGGAAAAACATGCAAGTGATAGCCGCGCCCCCAACTGAGCCGTTCGGCCACGACAAAAAAAGCGGCTGCGCCGGTTTTGCGTTGCAGACTGGCCGTCAGCGTCGGGGTGTAGGCCGGGCGGCCGAGGAAGGGCGCCCACACGCCGTCGCCACTGGAAGCCACCTGGTCAGGCAGGATGCCAATCGCTTCGTGTCGTTTGAGCGCGGCCAGTTGCGCGCGCACACCGGAAAGATCGGTCGGCACCAGCCTCGCTTGCCCGCGTTGACGCCCGGCCAGCATCAGGGCGTTGAGCACGGCTTTGCGCGGCGGCTTGTAGAGGGCGGTGAAAGGATGTTGTGACGCGTAATAGAGATTGATCATCTCGAAACAGCCAATGTGCGGGGCGATGACGATTACCCCTTTTCCCGCCGTACGCGCAGCGTCGATGTGCGCCCAGCCGCTGGTGCCTTTGACCAGTTTAAGAACATCGTCATAGGGGCGCAGCCATACCGGCAGCAACTCGATAATGCCTTTTCCGGCCTCGCCGATGGCCACGCGCAGCAGGCGCTTGCAATCGTGCTTCGGGTTGCACAAGCCGCTATCGAGCACATTTTTGCGCATGCGGCCGGAATGCCGACCCGGCGACCAGTAAATAACCCAGCCGAGCGCTATGCCCAGCCCGTGCAGCACGGGCAGGGGCAAACGGGCCAAAAGCTTGAGCAGGAAAATCACGCGGGCATACGATCTTTCACGCGCTTCAGCGCGTAGAAAGTCGGAGTCCTCTCGTAGGGCATACGACTCCACATGGGCTTCAGCCCATAGTGGATCGGAATCCCCTTGTGGGGATTGACGCTTTGGGACGAGGCGCGGCACAATGACCATTCGAAAGCCGCCGCGTTAATCTGGACAACTTGCGGGCGGGATACAAATACAGCTAAAGCGTCGCCGCTCTGTTTGTCCCCGGAGTCGGTTACGCAGTCG
>JADMKH010000180.1 GCA_018780025.1 Thiobacillus sp. | reverse complement strand
ACGACATCGCCGACGGCACCGTCAAAGTACTCGACCGCATCCCGCAGGGCAACCCAAACTTCGACCACAAAAATCCCGACCCGGCATCTAGCCATGCGCCCTACCGCGTCTACAACATCGGCAACCACACCCCGGTGCAGCTGATGGATTTCATCGGCACCATCGAAGCCGCGCTCGGGCAGACCGCGAAAAAGAACTTCCTGCCGATGCAGGATGGTGACGTGCAGGCGACCTACGCGGATATAGATGAGCTGGTGCGCGATACCGGATTCAAGCCGGCGACGACGCTGGAGTATGGGATTGGGAAGTGGGTGGAGTGGTATCGGAGGTACAAGCAGTTGGGCTGACCGATAAACTATCGTGCCTATTGATCCGGCATCCTTTATCCGAGAGAGGGAGTAGGTCGGCAATACTTTGCCGACGCACGCTGCGGCTGTCGGCAAAGTATTGCCGACCTACACATGCAATCCCGTTTAATGCGTGCCGGATCAATAACCTTGGCCTGCATACGTATGAGACGCTGCCGCAGCGCTGCCCACAACTCGTCTGGTTCCGCGCCAGACCCACGCATCGACTGAAGTTTCTCGTAGGCATAGAATAGCGCCTCACGCGAGGGAGACCAACATGTTGCAAACCATCGAAGTTGAAATTGACGCAACGGGGCATATCCATCCGCTTGAACCCGTGCAGACGCTTCCCGTCGGCCGCGCATTGCTCACACTGCTGAAACCGTCGGTGGATGAAGCCCTGCAACTGGCCGAAGCCGCACTCGCCGAAGACTGGCTGAAACCCGAGGAAGATGACGCATGGGCGCATTTACAACCGGCCAGGTAATCCTGCTGCCCTTCCCCTTTTCCGATCTCACCCGCAGCAAACTGCGGCCTGCCTTGCTGCTCGCCGATGCCGGACGCGACGACTGGATCGCGTGCCAAATTACCAGCAACCCCTATGCCGACCCGCATGCCATCACGCTGGCGACAGAAGATTTCACATCGGGTAGTTTGCAGCGCACAAGCTTTGCGCGCCCCGGTAAATTATTCACTGCCAATGTTTCCCTGTTTGCCACAACGGCAGGCTTGCTCGCTCAGGGTCGGCTGGATGAAGTGCGCAATGCGTTGATCGCCATCATTCAAGGCTAAAAATCGTGGCCTGCCTCCTGGTCACTGAAGATCGCGAATCCATGTCAATCCAGACAACACCCGAAGCGAATCAGGCCGCTGGAGTAATCCCCGCCGCACTTGGCGGGTAAAAGCCCTATCCGTGCTGCCGGATTATCGTTTGGCGGTGACGTTTATGGACGGCACAAACGGCATCGTGGATTTTTCAGCCGTGTTGACTGCCACGGAGTGCGGAATCTTTGAAGCACTCAAGGACAAGGCTTGTTTCGATCAGGCGCGGCTCGATTTGGGCGTTGTGACCTGGCCTGGTGGGGCGGATATTGATCCAGCCTGGATGTATGAACAGATCAAGGAAAATAAATCGTGGTCTGTCCCCTTTTGATTCACTGAAAACGAAGCCACACGTGTCGGAATAATTTACAGGCAAGGCAAGGCAAGGCAAGGCAAAATCAATCCTAATGCCATGATTATTATAATAAATAAAAACAAATGTAAATTTTGGAACAGGTTTTGCTTTGCTTGGGGAGAGCCCGGAACAGGCACGGTCTCATCGCCAATTGACCTTCCTCAAAGGATCCAACATGAAGACAAAACGAATTTCCCGAACCCTGCTGGCTTCCGCCGTGCTGTTTGCTCTTGCCGCGCCGGCGCAGGCGACGCCCATCAATCTTGTAACCAACGGTGACTTTGAATCGGGTAATACCGGTTTTGTTTCCAACTATGCCTACTCGCCGGCAAGCAACACGGCGGAGGCACAATATACGGTTCGCACGAACCCATACCCATGGAACAGTTTTTTCATATCGGCGGGCGACCATACCAGTGGGATAGGAAACATGTTTGTGGGCAATGGTGCGCCAACCGCTGGCAGTATCGTATGGGGCTCTGGAACAACGATCAGCGTATTGTCCAATACGGATTATTTTTTCGAAGCCTGGGCGATGAACGTATGTTGCACATCAGCCTACGGTGGCCTAAATAGCCCGGCAATTCTGGAGTTTGCTGTTCTGGGCGATCTGTCCTCGGCCTCGCTTGGCACGATTTCCACGTTACTCAGCCCGGGAACCTGGCAGTTCCTCGGCACGACTTGGAACTCCGGATTGAATACCAGCGTGAGCTTGCGCATCATCAACCAGAATACCACAGCGGGTGGCAACGACTTCGCGCTCGACGACATCCACTTTTCGACCGTCAGTTCCGTTCCGGTGCCTGAGCCTGCCTCCCTGGCATTGCTCGGCATCGGCCTCGCCGGTCTCGCCACCATGCGCCGCCGCAAGGTTTGACCTGCGCCTGCCGAAATCCTTTACACCCTCACGGCGAACAACAGGGGACACCCATTAGCCGACCGTAGTCAAGCGCGAACACCTTATTCCATTTCGCGTTAGAAAGGTTAATAATATTGCCATGATTTCAACGGAGGAAATTCATGGCGCGCAAAGCTGGTGGTGTGGATCAGATCGAATCGGCGAAGGAGTTGCTTCGGACGGCCAAGACGGTCGATGAATTGAGGACGGCACAGGCCGTGTTGCTGCCGCTGGAATTGGGTTTATCGCTGGAGCAAACGGCAAAGGCCATCGGCCGTTCGGTCGGAGCGACATGCAATCTGCGCACGCGCTATTGCAAAGTGGCACGGCGCGAACGAGAAGCACCCCGATCCAAGCGAGCGCTGCGCAATCGCGCCAATGCGACACTGGAACGCGAGGCGCAAATTCTCGATGAAGTCCTTGCGGGGGCGATGCGCGGCGGTGTCGTCGTTGTTCCGCAGCTTAAAGAGAAAATCGCGGAACGGCTGGGCAAGCCAGTGGCACTTTCGACGATCTACCGGATGCTGGCGCGTAATGGCTGGCGCAAGCTGGCTCCGGACACCGCGCACCCGCAAGGCGATGCTGCGGCGCGCGAGGACTGGAAAAAAAACTCCAGGGGAAGCTGGATCAAATCGTAGCAACCTGGGACAACGGCCGACCCTTGCGGCTGATGTTTCAGGACGAGGCGAAACAGCGGCCACGGGGTCACCCATTAGCCGACCGTAGTCAAGCGCGAACACCTTACCCGCCCGTTTGTTGAAGGCGGGTTTTTCTTGCCTTGTTTCCTGCCTTGCTGCTTCAGATCGAACCCGTTTCCTCGATGCTGGCTGCGACCGAATCGCGCCTGTCACCCATATGGATCAAGCGAAGCGCAATCAACCGCGCTCGCCCTGGCGGAACCCCGCCCCAGAGAAACCTTGGTACCGCCGAAGTGTCCGGACAAAGATCACAGATCAGTGGCTCGCGTTTCCGCGTCCAGTCCCCAATTGGCTCACCCGGCAGACGACCCGGTACAACAACACAGCAACAACACAGGCGGTGACGACACACCAACACAGCACCAACACAGGGTCCACCAACACAGCCAACACAGGGTCAGGCCTCACAGCCAACACCAACACAGGGTCAGGCCTTGTCTTTTGCCCGTAAAGGCCTAGTTAATGGGCAGCAACGGACGGCGGCCAGGCTGGGTGTCGGCAAAGTCTTGCCGACCTACGGCTGG
>JADMKH010000042.1 GCA_018780025.1 Thiobacillus sp. | reverse complement strand
GCGGTCGGAACCGGACTGCACCGGCAGATGCAGGTGCGACACCAGCTTGGGCAGCTTGCCGTAGCACTCGATCAGCCGCTGCGTCATTTCGCGCGGGTGGCTGGTGGTGTAGCGGATGCGCTCGATGCCGGGAATCTCGTGCACCATTTCCAGGAGGAAGGCGAAGTCGGCAGTGCCGCCCTCTTCCAGCGCGCCCTGGTAGGCGTTGACGTTCTGCCCCAGCAGGGTGACTTCCTTCACGCCGCGCCCGGCAAGGTCGGCCACTTCGGCAATGACGTCGTCGAACGGGCGCGAGACTTCCTCGCCGCGGGTGTAGGGGACGACGCAGAAGGTGCAGTACTTGGAGCAGCCTTCCATGATCGAGACGAAGGCCGACGCGCCTTCGACCCGCGCGGGCGGCAGGTGGTCGAACTTCTCGATTTCGGGAAAGCTGATGTCGACCTGGGCGCGCCCGGTCTCGCGCTTCTTCGCGATCAGCTCGGGCAGGCGATGCAGGGTCTGCGGGCCGAACACCACGTCGACGAAGGGCGCGCGCGCGACGATGGCCGCGCCTTCCTGCGATGCGACGCAGCCGCCAACGCCGATGATGAGGTTGGGGTTGAGTTGCTTCAGATGGCGCACCCGGCCGAGGTCGTGGAACACCTTTTCCTGCGCCTTTTCGCGCACCGAGCAGGTGTTGAACAGGATGACGTCGGCGTCTTCCGGGGTGGACGTCGGCGTCAGGCCTTCGGCGGCATTGAGCACGTCGGCCATCTTGTCCGAGTCGTACTCGTTCATCTGACAGCCGAAGGTTTTGATGTAGATTTTTTTCATGCCGAGACAGTAAATAGACTGGGGGCAGGGATTTCGCCGCTGCGTCGCTTAACGCGGCAACGAAATGGAATGTGGTGGTGATGAGTGGACTTGAACCACCGACCCCCGGATTATGAATCCGATGCTCTAACCGACTGAGCTACATCACCTGAAGGACCGCATATCCGGCACAGGACTGCCGAAAAGCCGCGCATTTTAGCTGACTGCCCCCCATGCTGTCAAAGCGCCAACTTGCCGACCAGTGCACTTACTGCGGCCGCAGCCTGGCCAATTCGTCGAGCAGACTGACGACAAGTTCGCGCCCCAGCGGACTCATGCCGGCAACCAGCTGGTCGGTGTCGCGTTCGCCGTTCAACAGCCGGCGCATGCGGCCGCCCAGCAGCGCCATGTCGCCCCCCGCTTTCGTCATCTGTTCCGCCATGTTGGCGAGTACTGACATCGCCTGGGCGTCGCCCCGCGCCGAGGCATCGATCAGCGCGGCAAGGCCGGGGGCGGCGGAACTGCCATCCGGCTTGGCATTAAGCGGAGGCAGCGTGGCGGGGTTGTCAATGCCGCGCAGGACGGCGTCGAGCAGAATGCTGTCCTCTTCGTCCAGTCCCAGTTTGATCGATGGGTCGCGCCGACCATTGATGACGTGGCGCAACGCCCCCACCAGCCGGGGCCAGCCAGCCTGCTCGGCGGCGTCGAGCTGCTGCATCAGGTCGGACAACTGGCTGCGGTCGCGCAGGGCGTTGACCACGGCGTGGATGAAAGCGGCATGAATCAGGAGAACTTGTTCGACGGCGTTAGGGAGTTGGGCCATGAAGGGGTGCGCGGTAAACGGTTGGAAGTAGGGTAATTGTCCTGTCAGGGCACGACGTTGGCAATGCCTGGACGCAAGGGGACATATTCAATGTGCCAGTGCGTGCGCGCCCACTCCAGAAGCTCAACCGGATCAGCGCCAAACAAATCGACCGGGGGCATTTGCCCAAGCACAGCCAAAGCCTGCGCCATCACCGCGCCGCGCCCATGCTCGGGCAGGGCTGGCGCGAGGGTCTGTTTTGACAGCTTTTGCCCGACGGCATTGGTGATCAGCGGCACATGGGCATAACGGGGCGTTGGCACACCCAACAGAGTTTGCAGATGAATCTGGCGCGGTGTATTCCACAGCAGATCGGCGCCGCGCACGACGTGGGTGACGCCCTGGAAGGCATCGTCGACCACGACTGCCAACTGATAAGCGAATAGTCCGTCGGCTCGCTTGACGACAAAGTCGCCGATTTCGCGGGCCAGGTTCTGCTGCAGGTCACCGTGAATGCGGTCGTGAAAGCGGGTACTTGCATCCAGCACCCGGACCCGCCAGGCGCGGGCTTCCGCCCCTGGCGGCAAGCCATTGCGGCAGGTGCCTGGGTAAATGATCTCGCCTTCAGGATTGCGCGGCGCATCTGCGAGCTGGCTGCGGGTACAGGCACAGGGAAAGGTCGCGCCCTGCGTCTGCATGCTCGCCAACGCCGCAGCGTAGGCGTCATCGCGCCGCGATTGATAAAGCACCTCGCCATCCCAATGCAGGCCATAGGCGTGGAGTTGATGCAGGATGATGCCGGCCGCGCCGGGCTCGCAGCGCGGGCGATCGAGATCTTCCATCCGCACGAGCCACTGACCGCCCGCTGCGCGGGCGTCGAGATAACTCGCCACCGCAGCCACCAGCGAACCCTGATGCAGCGGGCCGGTGGGCGATGGCGCAAAGCGTCCGATATAGGATGGGGAACTCACCCCGGGATTATGCCGCGCCGGGCGCAACGCAGCCGGTCACACGCGAATAATGTCGCCCTTGAGTGAATACAGAATGGCAAGCACGTCCTTTTTCTCGTCTGCTCCCAGATTGTTTTTGTCCATTGCGCCGAGGATGTCGTCCACCACCGCAACATATTCCTGTTCTGAAATATTCATTCCCCGGTGTGCCGCAAGCATGTCCCGGCCGGTGTAGGTCTCGGGACCCCCTGCCCCCGCACAAAAGAATTCGCGCGACATCTTCTTGGCGTGTTCGATGTCTTTGGTATTCTCGCACCGGGTTTTGACCACTGGATTACTCAGGTGTGCGTCAACCGCATCCTCAACGAGCCGCGCAATGCCGTCAGCGCCGCCCAGCCGTTCATAAAGTGTTTTAGCCATAAGATTGTTCCTTTCGTATAGGGCTGAATAATCAGGACATGCATTGCCTCAGCCCGAAGCAATACATGCCAAACATCCATGCAAAAGGTGAGCGTCTGCGCACATCCGGTTTGAAGCAGTTGTTGTGCTTATCGTTATTGACGCATGGTCCATGCACCAACCGGACCCTGGCAGGATGATCAAACACGCTCGGGGACGGGCTTCCATCCTGTATTCAACGGCCGGCATCCCGTTCGAATCTTGATGCCGCATTGCAACACAATATGGCTGCCGTCGCTTTATAGCTCATCACCGATATTTTTTCCCGGTCAGCTTCGGAAACAAGAATATTCAGCCCGACAGGACTTTATCCGGGCACGATGCAAGCAGGCGCTACCGCTCTGCCAGGCATTTACAGACCAACGACCACGAGCAAAACACCCGCCAGCAGCAAGGCCACCGATTCGCTCCATTCAATGCCGGCGCCCAGCACATCCCCGGTTTGCCCGCCGAGCCTGGCTCGCATCCAGCCACCCCACAACACCGCCGGAACCAGCGCGGCGAAGGCGAGCGGCGCGGCCAGACTGAGCGCGGCCAGCGCCAGCCCGCCCGCCACCCAGCCCGCCCGGTTGCCGTGCCAGGCAAAGCGTTCGCCGAGGCCCGGTTTCAGCGGCGGCAGCCACAGCGTCCAGCCGGCGGCGGCCCAGCGCGCCCAGGCCG
>JADMKH010000242.1:2965-3670 GCA_018780025.1 Thiobacillus sp. | reverse complement strand
TGGTGAAGAACATCGAACGCTATACCGGCAACCGCATCGAGGTGCACACCCTGCCGGGCCTGGAGCCGACGCAGAAGCCGTCAGCAGGCCGCCCGCCGGCCGGTCGCCCTTCATCGTCGGGTCGTCCGCGCACCAATAATGCACCGCGCAGCGGCGCTGGCGAAAAGCGTAGCTTCGGCGATCGCAGCGAGCCGCGTAGTTATGGCGACCGTCCGCCGCGTGGCGACAGCCGCGACAATCGTGACCGTGGCTATCGCGCCGATGCGCGTCCCGCCAGCGGCGACCGCCCGGCCCGCAGCGATGCGCCGCCGCGCGGCAATCGCTTTGAAGGTGCGCCCCGCACACCTTATGCCGATCGTCCGCCACGCAATGAGGGATTTCGTGGTGCTGAAGCCCCGCGTGAACCCAAGCCTGAAGTCAACGGAAATAGCGTTGAGTACTGGGAGAAGCGTGAGCGTGAGGCCAAAACGAAGGCTGCCGCAGCGCGTGGCGGTTATGGTGATCGCGGTAACAGCGCGCGTCCGAGCAGTGGCCAGCCGCGCAGTTACGGCACCGACAACCGGGGTGGTGGCAGTGCCCGGGTTGGCGTGCGCGGTCGCTTCAAGGACTGATCAGCCACGGCTTGGCTGGTAGCAGAAAAGGGGGGTTTCACGTGAAACCCCCCTTTTTTATTGCCGGCGTTGGCAGCGGAGAGCGCGCAACGAG
>JADMKH010000242.1:0-2955 GCA_018780025.1 Thiobacillus sp. | reverse complement strand
TTGCTGTCGGGGGGGGTGTTCCGGGTAGAGGGCAGCGCGCGTTTGACTATTACATTAATTAGTATGGGTGGCTGTCGCGTATCTGCTGACACCCATACATGGAGACTCCAGAAAGAGCTAGCGCCTTATGGTTAAGTCAGATGTGTACCCGTCGCCCCTCCCTCCTGCGTGGCAATGGGTGGGGGAGCGTGGCTTGCGCGTGGAAACAGGCGCGGCAACGTTGGCGTATTACGAATCGCTTGTTTCGCAGAAGCTGGACGAAATAGAGGATGTAATTCCGGCAGATGGCAGCTTGTTGGTTGTCTTGCGGTATGGCGGTGGCGTGTCTGCTGCGTTGCGGGCTACTCTGAATACGCCAGTTATGGAGCCACCATCGTTGACCGGGACATTGCACGTGATTTCGGCTGAATTTGGTGGTGGCGCTGGCCCTGATCTGTCTGAGTTGGCAGCGCGAGCGCGTATGGACAAGTCAACCTATATCAGCAATTGTTCGGCAGTTGAGTACCGCGTCGACTTTTTGGGTTTCCAGCCTGGATTTCCTTATTTGAGCGGCTTGCCCGAAGTCCTGCAGGTACCCCGTCGAAAAACGCCAAGGGGTTGCGTTGACGCGGGCAGTATTGCTATTGGTGGACGGTATGCTGGCATATACCCAGCTGCAGGTCCTGGGGGATGGCAAATCATTGGACGGACATCGTCTATCCTGTTTGATGCGAGCCGCGACCCGCCCGCCTTGTTTTTGCCCGGCGATCGAATTCGCTTTGTCCCGCTATGATGGAAGTGCTCCACGCCGGTTTGTGCGATCTGGTGATGGGCGCAGCTCGCCCCGGTTTTGGGGCGTTGGGCGTGCCTGCGGGTGGCGCGTCAGATCCGGCTGCGCTGGCTGCCGCCAATGCGCTGGTCGGGAACATCGCAGCAGCGGCAGGGCTCGAGATTACGCTTGCCGGGCCAACATTGCGTTTCCCGCGGGGTGCTACGGTGGCGCTGACCGGCGCGCCTTTTATGGCAACCCGTAGCTGCGGCGCGCCCGTGGCCTGGAATGAAACCCTGGTTCTGGCACCCGCAGAAACGCTGACGATAGGGCGGGTGGAATCGGGCTGTCGCTGCTGGCTGGCGGTGCAGGGTGGGCTCGTGGTGCCCGAGGTCCTGGGCAGTTACAGCGCCTTCCCGCCGGCTGGTTTTGGCGGCTATATGGGCCGAGCGCTGCAAGCGGGAGACGTTTTGGCGGTGGGGGCGCAAACGGGCGAAGTGCATGTGTTGCGTGCAACTCCGCCTGCCTTCGGCTCTATGCGCTCGCCGTTGCGGGTGGTGGCTGGACCACAGGCCCGCGGATTTGAGGATGCGGGCCTGGTGTCGTTTTTCAGCAAGCCTTACCAAATCACCGCTGCGACCGATCGGCGCGGATTGCGATTGGCGGGTCCGGCTGTTGCTTACGCGCGGGGCGAACTGCCTTCGCAAGGGGTGCTCCCGGGCACGATACAGGTGCCGCCTGATGGCCAGCCGATTATCCTGGGTTGGGACGGGCCTGTGACTGGGGGATATCCGGTCATTGCTGTCGTGGTTACGGCCGACCGGGCGAGGTTGGCCCAGTTGAAACCGGGCGATACGTTGCGGTTTGTGACCCTCGAGGTCGAGCGCGCGCGTGCCCTGGCATCTGCTGCGTGGATAATCGAGGAATTGGCGTGATTGAATTGAATGCGGATATTGGCGAAGGCTATGACGATGCGGGCTTGATGCCTTATTTATCGCGAGTGTCCATTGCCTGCGGTGGCCACGCCGGCGACGTTGCCAGCATGACCGCTGCGCTCAGGCTGGCCGCCGAATATGGGGTGATGGTGGGGGCTCACCCGAGCTATCCCGATCGCGCCAATTTCGGCCGCCAGCCATGGCTCGCCTCAAGGGAAGCGATTGCGGTGTGGATAACCCGGCAGATTGAAGCCTTGTCTGAACAGGCTGACCGCCTGGGTTTGCGGTTGGTGCACGTCAAACCCCATGGCGCACTGTATAACGTGGCCGCATTCGACCTTGACGTGGCCGAAGCGATCGCGGGTGCGGTCGCCGGGTTTGATCCGTCGATGTTGCTGGTCGGCTTGTCGGGATCCCGGTTGGTTGAGGCCGGCCAGGCTGCTGGACTCGGGGTGCTGAATGAAGCGTTTGCCGACCGTTGCTATCAGGCCAATGGGCAGCTTGTTTCACGTGAAACGGTGGGCGCACTGTTGAAAGACCCTATAATGGCGGCACGGCAAGCGCGTGCGCTGGCGCGGGGCGAACCCGTGGTCACCCTGCGTGGCGAAAGCCTGAGAATTCCAGCCGACACGCTTTGCCTGCACAGCGACACGCCCCATGCTGTGGAAATCGCCCAGGCCATTCACGCTGTCCTCAATCGCGGATAATCCCGCCCCAATGTTTTGTAACTGTTGAATTGCCATGCCACTGCTAACCTTTGACCGACTCGAACTGGCCTACGGCCATTGGCCCCTGCTGGACGGCGCTTCGCTTGTAATCGAGGCAGGAGAGCGCGTTGGCTTGATCGGCCGCAACGGCACCGGCAAGTCCAGCCTGCTCAAGATCATCGCCGGAATCAATCCGCCCGACGCGGGTGACGTGTGGCGCAAGCCTGCGCTCAAGCTGGCCTATGTGCCGCAGGAACCGCAGTTCCAGCCCGGTCATACCGTATTTGAGGCGGTGGCCGAAGGCGTGGGGGAGGCCCAGCGCCTGCTGGCCGATTACCACGCCGCCGCGCACCGGGTGGCCGAAGGCGACATGGACGCGTTCGAAGACCTGGAGCGGTTGTCCCACGAACTTGAAATTCACGATGCCTGGCGGCTCAACAGCCGGGTGGAGGAAACGTTGCAACGTCTGGGACTGGATGCCGACCGTGCGGTGGAAACCCTGTCCGGCGGACTCAAGAAGCGCGTCGCGCTGGCACGCGCCCTGGTCACCGACCCCGAGTTACTG
>JADMKH010000075.1 GCA_018780025.1 Thiobacillus sp. | reverse complement strand
TGCTGTTCGGCGACAACGCCGCCACCGGCCGCATGGTGATGGGCGCCGTCATCGGTGGCTTGATGCTGCTGTGGGTTTTCAAGTCAGCCGATTTCCGTTCCAGCTTCGACAACATCCTCGGCGGCCTCGTGGTCGGCCTCGTCGTGCTGGCTGCCTGGTATGTCACCAGCAACGTGATGGTGAACGCCGACGGCGATATCCTGTCGCTGCAATCCTACGTGCAGGACTGGGACCTGTATGCGCCCGCCGATGCGGTCCGGCCTGCCGCTGCCGGCCCACTGGCTGCGCAGTCCTTCACCTTCATCAACCCCATGGGCCAGACACTCGGCTACTTTGCCAGCGGCTTCAATGGCACCCTGCTGACCTTCGGCATCATGGCGCTGGCGGGTGTCATCGCGGGCTCCCTGCTGTGGTCGCTGATTTCGCGCAGCTTCCGCATCGAGTGGTTCGCCTCCTTTAGCGACTTCGTCAACCACCTGATCGGCGCGATCCTGATGGGTTTTGGCGGCGTGCTCGCCATGGGCTGCACCATTGGTCAGGGCGTCACGGGTTTTTCCACCCTGGCCCTGGGTTCCATCCTGACCTTCGTTGCCATCGTCGTCGGCAGCGCCGTCACCATGAAGGTGCAATATGCCATCATGATGCGTGCTGAAGCTTGATCGGGAACCGCCCGTCAGCATTCAGGACGGGCGGAATATGTGCTTCCCAGTTCAAAAAACTGTCATAAGCCTTTACCTCGCCGTGCGGCATCGGCTATAATTTCGCGCTTTCGCGGAGACACTTTCTGCGGGAACCCGGGTCGGTAGCTCAGCCGGTAGAGCAGCGGACTTTTAATCCGTTGGTCCCGAGTTCGAATCTCGGCCGACCCACCAATATTCAAAAAACCACAGGTAACCGTGGTGATGCTTCAAATGAAAAGCCACGAGAAATCGTGGCTTTTCGCTTTTTCCGAAAACCATTTTCAGGCCGCTGGCCATGAGATGCCTTATCCGCATACCGGTTGACCGCGCCTCCCGGTCTCTGCCCCGGTTTTTTCTCTTTTCTGGCGGGGAATCAGGTGCTGGCGATGTGGATAAGTTGTTCGGTGAGAAAAAGGCAAGGCCTGACCCTGTGCTGCTGCTGTGCTGCTGCAGTCGTGGTCAATCCGCTGCCCGGGTGACGAAAATCGTCAGCACGTGTCACACAGGGGTAGGGCGGATGCGCCGTGCCCGGGCTTGCCGCGCAATCGAAAAAATGGCCGGCTGTCCAAAATGCAAGCAGAATCAAGTCATTCGGTCCTGCCAGGGAAATTTTTCCCGGCCAGTTCTAAAGTTGGCACGGCCCCTGCACGTTAATGAGCCAGACACGGCGGACTCGTGTTCATAATGCCCAATTTAAGGAGATTTGAAATGCGTAAAATTCAACAAGGTTTCACCTTGATCGAACTGATGATCGTGGTGGCGATTATTGGTATTCTGGCGGCGATTGCGATTCCAGCTTATCAGGATTATGTGGCCAAATCGAAAGCAGCGGCTGGTCTGGCTGAAATATCGGGTGGTAAGACGGCGTATGAGTTGCTTGCTACGGAAGGCACAACGCAGACCTTGGCACTCGTAGGTTTGCAAGGCACGACAGGTGCTTGTACGAACACTGTTACTGCGACAGCCGCAGCGGGCTCTGCAACAACGGCTGCGCTTAAATGTGCGTTTAGGAATCCTGGCCGCTTGGGATCTGGTGCAACAATTCAATTGGATCGTGATGCGGCTGGTCTTTACAACTGTGTAACAACCAACTTTGCAGATGCCGCCTTCAAGCCGAGTGGTTGTTCCTGATGGGAATCTAGTGTAGCTTGGCTTTCAGGCTCTAGCATTCATTTAACGCCACCTACGGGTCAATGCCAGTCAGTTAAGGCGTTGACACCTGAAGCTGGTTGTAGAAGCAGGCTCATGTTCTCCACATGAGCCTGTTTTTTTGCAGTGTGGTCAAGAGAGCAAAACAGGGGGGTCAGGCCTTGCCTTTTGCCGGGCTTCTGAATAGCATTTCTCCATGACCAGGCCTTTACGGATTGAGTTTCCCGGTGCGGTGTATCACGTCACCTCGCGTGGCGACAGGCGCGAACCCATTTTTGATGATGACGTTGACCGTCAAGCGTTCATCGATGTCGTTGCGCTGGCACTCAAGCGGTTTGACGCCTGTGCGTTGGCTTTTTGCCTGATGGACAATCATTACCATTTGGTGCTGCATACGCGTCAGCCTAATCTGTCTGCGCTGATGCATCTGGTCAACGGGGTTTATACCCAGGCTTACAACCGTCGCCATGCCAAGGTTGGGCATTTGTTTCAGGGGCGGTTCAAGGCGATTTTGGTTGATCGTGATGCTTATTTGCTGGAGGTGTGCCGGTATGTTGACCTGAACCCGGTGCGCGCGGCGATGGTGGCTGATCCGGCACAGTGGTCCTGGAGCAGTTATCGAGTGCATGCCGGCCTGGTTGCGGGACTGCCTTGGCTGGATACATCGGCGGTGCATGGTTATCTGCTGGGATACGATGTGGCGTCTGGCCGTGACAGTGCGTTGGCAGCCAGCCGTTATGCTGCGTTGGTGGCGCAAGGCAAGGATGTGCGACTGTGGGACGAAGCGCTCAAGGGGCAAATCTATTTAGGCGATGAGTCGTTCATGTCGCGGATGCAGGCGCTGTTAGCACCTGAGCAGGCCGCAGCGTCCGATGTGCCAAGCATTCAGCGCCGGCCTCCGCCGCTGAGCCTGGAACAGTTTCTGAATCATCATCCCCGCAATGAAGCCATCGCACAGGCGCATATTGTCGGTGGACACAGCATGAGCATGATAGCTAAAGCGGCAGGCCTGTCGGTCTCCAGAGTTAGCCGCATAGTGCGAGGATGGGAGGCTGGGAAGGCAAAAGGCAAGGCCTGACCCTGCCTGCTGCCTGCGCGCTCTACCCATTTTGACTGCGCCATTTTGAACTATTGATCCGGCATCCTTTATCCGAGAGAGGGAGTAGGTCGGCAATACTTTGCCGACGCACGCTGCGGGCTGTCGGCAAAGTATTGCCGACCTACACATGCAATCCCGTTTAATACGTGCCGGATCAATAATCGCCGCTGCCGTCGATTGCGCGCCGGACGACTTCGCCGGCAAAGCCGCGGCTTTGCATGAAGCGGATTTGCCTGGCTTTTTCGGCTGCATTGGCGGGCGGCGCGCCGAACTTTTTTCGCCATACTTCGCGCGCCCGGTCGTGTTCGCTGTCGCGGTTGTCGTTCAGGACACTTTCAATGATTGAATCCGGCACGCCGCGCTGGCGCAGGTCGTAGGCCAGCTTGATGCTGCCGGCGCGGGCGCGATGATCGGCGACGTAGCTTTCGGCGAAGCGCTGGTCGGAGAGCCAGTTCTTCGCTTCAAACGCATCCAGCAGCAAGGCAATCTCCTCGCGGGCAAAGCCGGCTGTTTCGAGCTTGCGTGCAAGTTCGGCGCGGCTGTGTTCGCGCCGCGCCAAGAGGCCCAGGGCGCGTTCACGCAGGTCTCCGGGTTCAGGCGTCGGCTTCAATGGCGGGCGCGGTTCCAGAGGCGTTGACGCCGACGGCGGCGCGGACTTTGGCTTCGATTTCCCTGGCGATTTCCGGATGCTCTTTCAGGTATTCGCGCGCGTTGTCCTTGCCCTGGCCGATCTTGTCGCCGTTGTAGG
>JADMKH010000124.1 GCA_018780025.1 Thiobacillus sp. | reverse complement strand
GACCCGTATTTCCAGCGTCATCGCAAGGAACAACACATAACGGTGAAAGAGCCAAATAAAAAACCCCGAACGGCAAGCGCGTGTCGGGGTTCCCTTGGCGCCGCTTTAGCCGGATTTATCAAGCGCCCGCAAGCTGAGGTTCAAATCGGCGCATGGATAAATCTACGCGCCGCTTCGGTTCAGGTCAACGGTTGGTTGCCAGATTCAGGTCGAGTTGTTGCGTGGACAAGGCCGAGGGCGAAGGCGTTTCGCCGTTGCGAATCGACTCGATGTAATTCAGATACTCGGGCGTGACGTCACCTGTAATGTAACGGCCGTCAAAGCACGAGGTGTCGAAGTCGAGAATTGCGGAATTACCCGCACGAACCACTTCTATCATGGCATCGAGATCCTGATAAATCATCGCGTCGCAGCCGATTTCGCGCGCGATATCCTCATCGGTACGGCCATTGGCAATCAGCTCGTTGCGCGTCGGCATGTCGATGCCATACACATTGGAGTAACGCACGGGCGGCGAGGCCGAAGCGAAATAGACTTTCGCAGCACCGGCATCGCGCGCCATCTGCACAATCTCGCGGCTGGTGGTGCCACGCACGATGGAGTCGTCGACCAGCAGCACATTCTTTCCCTTGAACTCTTCGCCGATGGCGTTGAGTTTCTGCCGCACCGACTTCTTGCGCAGCGCCTGCCCCGGCATGATGAAGGTCCGGCCGATATAGCGATTCTTGATGAAGCCTTCGCGATACGGCACGTTGAGGTGATTCGCCAGTTGCAGCGCCGAGGGACGGCTGGTGTCGGGAATCGGGATCACCACGTCGATTTTCAGATGGGCGAAATCGCGCTTGATTTTTTCGGCCAGCGCCACGCCCATGGCGAGGCGTGTGCTGTAAACCGAGATACCGTCCATCACCGAGTCGGGACGGGCGAGGTAGACATATTCGAAAATGCAGGGATTGAGCACTGCGCGGTCGCTGCACTGGCGACTGTGCATCTGGCGCTGGTAATCGATGAACACGGCTTCGCCCGGTGCTACGTCGCGCAGCAGGCGGAAGCCCAGCGTATCGATGGCCACGCTCTCCGAAGCGACCATATATTCGTGCGGCAGCACCTGATCGTTGACGCCGATCACCAGCGGACGGATGCCGTGAGGATCGCGGAACGCCAGCAAGCCATAGCCGGCGATGAAAGCCGTTACCGCGTAGGCGCCCTTGCAGCGCGCATGCACGCTGGCCACCGCGCCGAAGATTATGTCCAGGCTCAGTTTCTGGCCCGACGCGCGCACCTGCAACTCATGCGCCAGCACATTCAGCAGCACTTCGGAATCCGAATTGGTATTGACATGACGCAGGTCAGCGCGAAACAGCGATTCTTTCAGCTCATGCGTATTGGTGAGGTTGCCGTTGTGCCCCAACACGATACCGTAGGGCGAATTGACGTAAAACGGCTGCGATTCGGCCGACGACGAGGCGCTGCCCGCAGTCGGATAGCGTACGTGTGCCACCCCCATATCGCCGAGCAGATTACGCATATCGCGGGTGCGGAACACGTCGCGCGCCAGCCCAGGCTCCTTGTGCATGTGAAAGCGGCTTTCTTCCGCCGTCACGATCCCGGCCGCATCCTGGCCGCGATGCTGCAACACCATCAGCCCATCGTACAAAAGCTGATTAACCGCCGAATTGGCGACGACCCCGATTACCCCGCACATACTGTGCACCCATCCATAGAATTATTCAAAACGGCATTCTCAAAACAGCGTTTACTCAAAGCGAACATATTTCGCCATATCCGCCGGTATCAACGGCAAGCTGAACATTGCCATCGTTTGCAGGCTGCCAGACAGCGCAGCCTGCTTCCAGAAATCAGTCCGGGGAAGCGAAGTCAATCCTGCGGCAATCGTCAGCCCGACCAGAATCACCGCCCCCTTTGTCAGTCCAAGCAAGCCGCCCAATACTGTGTCGGCGCTGCCGAGGCCCACTGCTTTAACCAGGGACGACAAGGCATGCCCTAACAGCAACACGCCGATCAGCACCACCAGGAAAATGACGGCGTATCCGGCAAAGTAGCGGATTGCCGGGTTTTCGACTCCGATAGGCAACAGTGGCGCCACCATCAATGCGCCCCACCTGGCCAGCAAAAAAGCCAGTATCCAGGCCACCAGCGAAAACAGCGTATCAATCATGCCGCGCATCAAACCACGCACCACAGTCAGGACCAGGACCAGAAGCACGATGATATCGAGCAGGCTCATTGTGTCAGCACCTGTCCGGCCATATTGCTTTCAGCGAGTTTCACGGCAGCCGCAACGGCAGCCGCGCGTGTCGCATAGGGACCCACGCGAACGCGCGTCAAATTGCCCACTTTATCGGTAAACGCAGGCAAGCCGGCCTGGGCTGCGCGTGCTTTCAGGGTTTCAGCCTTGGCGGCATCGGACAGGGCCGCAAGCTGCACCACAAACATACCGTTCGCAGCAGCCGGTTTGGCTGCGGGCTCAGGTGCCTCAACCGGTTTGATCGGAGCGAGTTTGGGGGTGGGTTTGGGCAACCCAGGCTTGACCGACGCGGCCGGGGACGCAGGGCTGGGCTCAGGTTTTGCAACGGGCGCGGGCGGCGCCTCAGGCTGCAGCAAGACTGGCGGCGCAGCAGCCACGACAGGTTCGACAGCTTCGTTCTGCAAAGGCGGTGGCGGCGTGGGAGCGGGAGTCAGCGCCGGTTTGGCCGCCATGCGCACCGCCAGCGAACTCGCCGGCGGCGGCTCGTCTTCCAGCAGCAGGGGCAGCACGATCACCGCAAGCAGCGTCAGTCCAACCGCGCCAATCAGACGGCGGCGGGCGCGGCGTTTAAGGTCATTTTCATTGCTGGGTAGCGGCATGATCAAGTACGGCGGCAACGGTGTAGAACGAACCGAAGACGAGGATTCTATCACCTTCAAGCGCCGCGTTTCGTGCCGCATCGAGTGCAACGATCACGTCTGGCTGCACCCTAACCGGGGCATTGCCCGCATGGCGCGCCAGGGTGGCGGCCAGGGTGGCGGCCGTCTGTGCGCGTGGCGAGTCAGGCGTGCAAGTCCACCAGGCATCAATTTCATTCGCAATAGCGGAGAACACCGCATCGGCATCCTTGTCGGCCAGCATGCCGATGACGGCCAGCGTACGTCCGGGAATGGCTTGCTCGCGCAGGGTGACGGCCAAGGCGCGTGCGGCTTCCGGATTGTGCGCCACATCGAGAATGACATCCGGCGCACGGGAAATGCGCTGGAATCGCCCCGGTGCCTGTGCCGCAGCCAGACCCTGATGGATCGCCATCTCATTCACCGGCAAGCGAACAGCAACGGCTTCAAGGGCTGCCAGGGCTGCCGCAGCATTGCCCAGTTGATACGGGCCGGCCATGGCTGGCAGCGGCAGCGCAGGCCAGCTCAGCGAGGGTCCGCGATAGGTCCAGTGAGCGGTCTCCCGCTGGATAAAATAATCACGGTTCACGCACAGCGCTTCGGCGCCAGTTTCATGCGCATGATCGAGCAAACTGGCGGGCGGCGCAGCATCGGCACAAATAGCCGGCCGGCCGGCCCGGTAAATACCCGCCTTTTCGAAACCGATCTTTTCGCGGGTGTCGCCGAGGTATTCCATATGGTCGAGGTCAACGCTGGTGACGATGGCCGCATCCGCATCGAACACGTTCACCGCG
>JADMKH010000039.1 GCA_018780025.1 Thiobacillus sp. | reverse complement strand
AAGAGAACGAGATGGCTGAAACTTTGATGCGCTTCGAGCCTTACAAGGCAAAAAAGAGCGAAGAATACATGAACGCGAAACAGCTCGAGCATTTTCGCAAAATGCTCGAGGCCTGGAAAGCCGAACTGTCGCAGGACATTGATATCACGTTGCATTCAATGCAGGAAGAACAGACTGTGTTTGCCGATCCCAATGACCGCGCCACGCAGGAATCCGATATGGCGCTGGAGTTGCGCAACCGTGATCGCGAACGCAGGTTGATCAAGAAGATCAATGAAACCATCGACAAGATCAAGAGTGGCGATTACGGGTATTGCGCGTCTTGTGGCGTCGAAATCGGTCTGGAGCGTTTGCAGGCACGCCCAACCGCATCGATGTGCATCGACTGCAAGACTCTCGAAGAAATCCGTGAGCGACAGGTTGCCCGATAAGGCTGGATCCTGCACGTCTCCTGCATTCCTGAACTGAATACTGATTCCTGCCATGACAGATACTGACGAATTCGATCGCTACTACGATGGTTTGCTTTACAGCGTGATGCGCTGGGATCAGTTGACAGCATTCTGGAAAAAAATTGATGCTGATGCGGGCTGGTATCTCTACGCGGTCGGGCAGGATACTCCCGATGCGCCTTCAACTGGCGAAAAGGTGCAGCAGTTTACGCGCGAGATGGATGAATTGTTGCGGCGCGAGCACCATGAAGACTACTGCGCGATCGTCTATGCAGATGATCTGGAAGTCCCCAGCTTCATCAAGATATATGACCCCAACCACCTGGGCAGTTCGTGCGGCTCCAGCGCCGCCAAGTCAACCGTGCTTCCGGGCTGGTTGATGAGCCGGACGCCGCCACGTGAACTTGAAATGCGCGGCGTGGTGACTGGCCAGCGAAAACGCTGGTGGCAGGCCTTTTTGAGTACGGCAGCATAAAAAAACCGCGCCCGAGAGCGCGGTTTTTTGTGGCCAGAAAGAATTATTTCTTGGCGGGTGCGGCTGGGGTTGCCGGAGCAGCAGGCATCGCCGGAGCAGCGGCGGCAGCTGAAGCTTCTGTTTTCTTTGCATCAACTTTGGCGTTTTTCTTTGCCGGGGCAGCAGCAGGCTTTTCAGCGGCAGCAGTGGTAGCGGCGGAAGCAGCAGGCGCAGCAGCAGCGGCGGCAGGGGTTGCAGCAGGGGCAGCTTTAACTGCATCAGCGGCAATAGCGGACATGCTGAAAGCACCAACAATCGTTGCGGCAACCAGGGAAGACATCAGTTTGCTCATTTATTTCTCCAGGGTGATCATGAGTTGAAATGCAATCGCGGATTGCAACTGCACGGCAGTGACTATGCGATTTGATGCTTACACGAACCTTACGCGCGCGACCTGTTTCAACTATTTATTCGATGCGCACCCGGTCTGGGTCAACCGGGTTTGTGGCAGACTTTGCTGATGAAAATTTTGCTGGTTGAGGATGACTCGACGCTGGGCGAAGCCGTCGTGTTGGCGACCCGGCAGGCAGGCTTCGCTGTTGACTGGACCCACGATGGTGTACAGGCCGAGAGCGCGCTAAGCGGGTTTACCTATGATGCCATGCTGCTTGATCTGGGTTTGCCTCGTCGTGAAGGACTGGAGGTGCTGCGCAATTTACGCAAGCGGGGCAAGACCTTGCCTGTCATGATCCTGACCGCACGCGATACGGTGGAAGACCGGGTTCGGGGCCTGGATGCGGGCGCTGACGATTATCTGCTCAAGCCATTTTCACTGGATGAACTCCTTGCGCGCCTGCGTGCGCTGTTGCGCAGGGCGCATGGCGTGGCCGATACCCAGATAAGCATGGGGCAGCTGCGCTTTGATAGCGTCAAGCGGCAAGTCCGTGTGGATGAGATGCCGTTGGTATTGTCTGCGAGAGAAGTGGAAGTGCTCGAAATTCTGCTGCATCACGTCGGACGCGTCACCGCCAAGGAAGCCATTGCAGACCGGTTGGCCGGTTGGGACGAGGGCGTGGGCGAGAACGCGGTGGAAGTCTATATTCATCGGCTGCGGCGCAAACTGGAAGGTTCCGGCGTGAGCATCCGCACCTTGCGGGGTCTGGGTTATCTGCTGGAAGTGGGGGGCTGACCATGGAAAGTCAGAACAGCCTGCGCAAACAGCTGATTGTTCGAATGCTGCTGGTCATGCTGCCGCTGTTTATCCTGCTGTGGATCATGGCCTATCTTTCCAGCCAGTATTTCATCAATGCGGCTTTTGACCGTTCGCTGACGCGCCGCACCTATGCGCTGGCCGATCGGGTGGAGGTTATCCGTGGACGGGTGCATCTCGATATTCCGGTTGCGGCGCGCGAAATGCTCGCATTTGACCAGGAGGATCTGTTGTTTCATCGCGTGATTGACCCGCAGTCTCGGGTGATCGAAGGCGATCTTGATATGCCACAACTTCCTGGAAAAAAAGGCTTGAAGCCCGGACAGTTGATTGTTTATGACGGCATCAAGGATGGGGAAAAGGTCAGGGTGGCTGCGTTTGCGCTCTCGCTCAAGGGCACCAGTGCGCGCGGAATAGTGCTGGTCCAGGTGGGAGAAACGCTGTCGCGCCGCTCGGCGCTGGCCAAGCGCGCCACCCTGGCGATTGTGATTCCGATGTTGCTCATGACCTTGACTGCGGCAGCGGCGATTGCCTATGGGGTTGGGCGCGGGCTTGAACCCCTGCGCCGGCTGCGTGACCGCTTGTCGGCGCGGGAAGCCCTCGACCTGAGTCCGGTGCCCTTGGACGGCACGCCAACGGAATTGCGCCCCTTTCTGGACGAAATCAATTCCTTGTTGTTGCGCTTATCCGAAGCGGTTGATGCGCAGTCGCGCTTTGTTTCGGATGCCGCACATCAACTTCGCACCCCGCTTGCAGGAATCCGCGCACAGGCAGAAGCCGCCCTGGTGAATGCGCAGCCTGACGATGCACAACACGCTTTGGTGCGTATTGCACAGTCGACCCGGACCATGGGAGAACTGGTTCAAAAGCTGCTCATCCTGGCGCGTGTCGATGCTGCTGAAAACACCCTTCGTCTGGTTTCCCTGGATGGGGTGGCGTTGGCGAAGGAGGTTGCACGTGAATGGGTCCCGCAGGCGCTGTCAAAAGGGGTGGAGATCGATTTCGACGCAAAAGACAGTGACGCGCCGCTGGTGGGCGACGCCCAGTTGTTGCGGGAGATGCTTTCCAACCTGATCGACAATGCCCTGCGTTATGGCGGTACGCGTATTTCGCTGACGGTACACCGCACGGAACAGGGGGTAACGTGGTGCGTGGCTGATAATGGTCCTGGTATTCCAGCGTCGCAGCGTACCGCCGTGTTCCTGCCATTTTTCAGGCTGTCGGGTGGCGTGGATGGGGCGGGATTGGGGTTGACCATCGTGCAGCGCATTGCGAATTTGCATGGTGCGTTGGTGCGGCTGGATGCGGAAAACGGCAACACAGGATTACGCGTCTGTGTGGATTTCCCGGTGGCGGCGACTTAACGCCCAATAAAAAACCGCGCCAATCGGCGCGGTTTTTCGAGGAAGTTGCTGAATTTAACCAGCGTTTTCCGGCGTGTCGTTGTCGCTTGCGACTGGAATGGGAGCAGGTGCGGGCTCCTCCAGCAGTGCTTTCATTGACAAACGCAAACGGCCTTTCTCGTCGGCTTCCAGTATTTTCACCTTCACGATCTGGCCTTCTTTCAGGTGGTCGCCAATGGTATTGACGCGCTCGTGGGCGATCTGCGAAATGTGCAGCAGGCCGTCGCGGCCCGGC
>JADMKH010000200.1 GCA_018780025.1 Thiobacillus sp. | reverse complement strand
GTCAAAGACCCGGTTCGGATCGTATTCGCCGTCGCCCGCCGGGGTGAGATAGTCCGGCGGTATCTCGCCAAAATCGAGATAGACCGAGGTGAGCAGTTGCTTGACGCCATCGGGTGGTGCGATGGGCGCGTCGTCCAGGGTGATGTCAAAATCGAGCTGGCCGTTTTCATCGCGCGGCTCCACGTTGAATTCGGGTGCAGTCGGTGCCTCAGCTTGATTGGCCTGGTGTTCGTCCAGCAATTCAGCCAGCTTGATTCGCAGGCGTGCCTTTTCGATATCCAGCCGGGCGGCGCGGGCGGCGGCAATTGCATCCGGACGCAGACAGCCCTGGTCGCTCCACTGCGGACAGTCATCCTCTTCATAGGCGGCAGCTAAGTGCGCCAGGCTGTCGTCCAGTGTGGCGTTAGGGGCAGACAGTGTGGCCTCAAAGGCGTGCCAGCCTGCGGGCAGGGCGGGGTCGAGTTGGCTACGCAATCGCTGCATCTGGCGATAAAGCCCCGGCAGCTCACGTGCAATTTGCGCGCTGAGCCGCAGGATTTCCAATGCGTAAAGCCGGGTCAGGGCGCGTTCGGGGTCGGCATAGCTTGCAGCGATGGTGGCATGGTCGATGCGCAGACTGCCAAAGCGGGTTTGCGCCCACAGCAGCGCGACAGTGATTTTGGCGAGCTGAAAATTGTCGTCCAGATCCGGTAGGGTCGCGATCAGCGGCGGCAACACGATGCGTTCGCCATCGGTCCATGCCGCGTCGCCTTCCTCGCTTTTCAGTCGCCGGCCGGAAAGGCCGCAGACGAAGTTGCCGAGTATGGGCGCGATGTCCTCGAACAACGCGCCCGCTGCATCGTGTGGGTGCTGCGCTTCGTCAAAGCTATCGGCCTGCTCCATGATCCTGAGCGCGTTCTGCAGACCTGTGCGGTCGAACACGTCGCAGGTGTGGATCGCCCAGGCTTCGAGCAAGCGCCGTTCCATACGCGGCAACAGGGCAGGGGCGCGGCGGCCGAACTGCCAGGCCAGCGTGATATGGGTTGAAGCAATGCGGCGTATCCAGTTGAGGATGAAATCCTGCTCGTCGCGGGCGAGCAGGGTCAGCTCGGCAGCGAGTTCCTCGACCTTGAAATAGGTGAATTCGGTTTCCAGCCAGATATGGAGGTTTTTTTCCATGTCTGCGGCAGTAAGCGGCACCAACGCCATGATTAAAACGGCGCCATCAGAAGATGGAGGAGGAGAGTTCCTGGATCGCTTTCAGCATGTCTGGGTCGTCGGTGACCGCCTGGGCAACGGCAGCTTTGCACGCGGTGACCGGGCTCACGCCATCAGCAATCAGCTTGCCGGCATGGACCAGCAGGCGTGTAGAGGCGCCTTCTTCCAGCCCGCTGCCTTTCAGATTGCGCGTCATCTGCGCAAAGCGCACCAGGCTGTCGGCGATGGCGTCCGGGACACCCGATTCAGTCGCAACAATGCGGCGTTCATGTGCGGCAGAGGGGTAATCGAACTCCAGTGCGACAAAGCGCTGTCGGGTGGATTGTTTCAGGTCCTTGAGCACGCTCTGATAGCCGGGATTGTAGGAAATGGCGAGGCAGAATTCGGGCGGGGCTTCAACGGTCTGGCCGAGTTTTTCCATGGGCAGGGTGCGGCGGTCGTCAGCCAGCGGATGGATCACCACCATGGTGTCTTTACGGGCCTCGACGATTTCGTCCAGATAGCAGATGCCGCCACACCGCACCGCACGGGTGAGCGGACCATCGACCCATACCGTTTCGCCGCCCTTGACCAGATAGCGGCCCACCAGATCGGAAGCAGTGAGGTCGTCGTGGCACGATACGGTGATCAACGGGCGCTTCAGCCGCCACGCCATGTGTTCCATGAAGCGCGTCTTGCCGCAGCCGGTGGGACCTTTCAACAGAACCGGGATCTGCTGTCGGTAGGCAGCTTCAAACAGTTGGATTTCCTCGCCGACGGCTTCGTAATACGGCTCGTTTTCGATGAGATGGTGCGCTGGATCGAGGGTGCGTGCGTTCATGAAGAGGGTTTCGGGATGGCCTGTCAGAAGCAGCCGGATTGCTGCTTTTTGCGTTCAAGTTCGCGGACTTCTTCGTTCCAGCCATTCATTTGTTCCTGGCTGTAGCCTTTGCGATGTGCCTGGTCCATTTTGTCGAGTACGCGCCCCAACTTGTCGAACAGGGTGTCGCACTGCTGGGCGGATTTCCCGCTGGGTTTGATGCTCTTTGGGGCACGCTGTGTTTCAAGCTGTATGGTGGCGGGGGCCGGACTGGGCAATGGTTGAGCTGCAGCGGGTTTGACCGGCTGCACCTGAGGGGACTCGACGCGCGGCCGCTCAGGCACCGGCGTCGGATCGATTTCCACTTTGTGGACTTCGCGTGCTTTGCTACACGGCTTGTTGGTGTAGGTGACCGCGCCCTGCGCGTCGATGCACTTGTTGAGTGTCGTCTGCGCCGCAGCAATGGGCGGGCACAGCGATATCAAGGTGAGCAGGACGAACGCGGGGAGACGCATGGGGTCAATTCTCGTTGGAGTATTTGTCGTCTTCAATTTCCATTTTCTTCTGGAATTCGGCTTCCTGATTCTGCCCGGCCAGGGCGCGCTTGCGTTCCAGACGCTTTTCATAGGCGCCCGGGTGCTGCTCGATAAAGTCTTCGCCGAATAGCGCATGGCGCAGAAAATTCAGGCCAAAGTCGAGCAGCGCCTCATCGTCGGCAACCAGCAACGCCATGACTTCAACGGGAATGCTGTAGGTTTCGTTGAAACTCGGGCTCATGATGAACGCGCGAAAGCGATCCATGTCGTAGCTGGCCATGAAAAACAGCTGATTGGACACCGGGGTGGGTTTGCCGATGGAGGGGCCGGCCGATTTGCGTTTGACGATCAACTGGCGCCAGGCGTGTGCCTTTTCGTCGTATTCGGCGACGCCCTGCTCGGTGCGGTATTGTTCGATGGTCTGGGTCTTGTCTTCCAGATGGCCCAGGCAGTGCGATTCTTTCACCATGGCGTAGGCGCTGCGATCAACGTATTCGTCCGAGCGGCGCATGGTCAGCAGGGCGACCGGATAGTAACGGCAAGCAGTCGGCCGATCCTCGTAGACGCCGCACCCTTCCGGGGTCATGAATTGGCAGGCCGTGCCTTCGTCAACCGGCTTCAGCTTCACACCGGGCATGCCGTCCTTGTCCAACTCAAAGGGTATCGAATACTGTTTGAGAAATTCTCCCGATGACATATCCAGCCGCTTTTTCAGGCGCAGGATGTCGTAGGGCGTCAGCGGAATGTCGATGTTGCTGCAGCACGCGTTCCAGCATTTGACGTTGCGATGGCAACTGAACTTGAGCGGTGTGTCGTCCGACAGCATATTAGGCTGTACCGGGCTGCCCGCAAAAGGGGAGTCGGCGATCATGTCCTTGAATTCGTTTTCGTTCATTTCATACTACCTTCCGGGGCACGCCCCTAATTCACTAACACACAATCGAAAACACTAGGGTACGCGCTTTCGGTTAGATGCTAAACCTTGTTGACCGCGCTGTTTATTGACTTGAAAAAAACCGGGCGCCCTGAGGCGCCCGGCGTTCAGCAACTGACTAAAATTTAGTGAGCAGCGGGCTTGAACAGCTTGGACTTGTCGACAATATCCACGTGGGCGCGCTTGAAGCAGTTCCACTGTTTGGAGGTCTTGTCGTAGACCGAGTTCACGAAGCAATGCCAATTCTCTTCATCGACAAAGTTCTTGTCCATGCGGTAGTAGAAGCCGGGGTAACGGCTTTCCT
>JADMKH010000031.1 GCA_018780025.1 Thiobacillus sp. | reverse complement strand
CTGATCCAGCTGGTCGACGAAAAACACGTCAGCGGCTGGGACGACCCGCGCCTGCCCACCCTGGTCGGCGCGCGCCGCCGCGGCTACACCGCGGAAGGCCTCAAGCGCTTCACCGACCAGATCGGCGTCTCCAAATCCGACGGCTGGATCGACTACAGCGTATTCGAGGCCTGCCAGCGCGACGTGCTCAACGACAGTGCGCTGCGCCGTATTGCCGTATTGGACCCGGTCAAACTCATCATCGACAACTACCCGGCCGGCCAGTCGGAAGACTGCTTCGCCCCCAACCACCCGCAGCAGCCCGACCTGGGCAAACGCGTCGTGCCGTTTTCAAAAGAACTGTGGATCGAGCGCGAGGATTTTGAGGAAACCCCACCCAAGGGCTACTTCCGGCTCTACCCGCCGCGTCTCGACGCGTCGGGCATTATGCAGCCCGGTAACTCGGTGCGACTGCGCTACGGCTACGTCGTCACCTGCACCGGTGCCGACCGCGACGCCAACGGCACCATCACCGCGGTGCACTGCGACTACCTGCCCGACACCAAGTCCGGCACGCCCGGCTCAGACAGCGTCAAAGTCAAAGGTAACATCCACTGGGTATCTGCCGTGCATGCGTACGAGGCTGAAGCTCGCCTGTACGACCGCCTGTTCACCACCGCGCAACCTGGCGGCGAGAGCGGCGATTTTCTGAAGGACCTGAACCCCGACTCGGTGCGCGTCATCCGCGTGCAACTGGAACCCAGCCTGCGTGACGCCGCAGCCGAAGACCGCTTTCAGTTCGAGCGCCACGGCTACTTCGTCGCCGACCGCATCGAGTCGAAGCCCGGCGCGCCGGTGTTCAACCGCACGGTGACCCTGAAGGATTCGTGGGCGAAGGCTGAAAAATAGCGTTTGCGGAGTCAGGTGTTGGATCCCATATTCCGTGCCTACTCAACGTTGGCTGCGAAAATGGGTAGCCATAATTGAAGTCACCATTGGTTGGGTGGCAGTTGCCGGCCAATAGCCGTCATTTCAGCATTTCTCCAACAGCAGACATTCTGCCCGGATTATCATTACATAATGCGGACAAACAGCCTCGACGAACCAACCATGAATCAAGTAGTTACGGTACTTCAGCATGTCTTGCGAATTTTAATAATACAGACCGGTGGGTCTGGTGAATAACTGTTAGATTGCTAATGATCGACGACCCCAGAACAGAGTCACTCCGCGAGTGGAACCGCCTTGCGCGCCAGAACGCAGAGAACGCCATCGTGTCGTCGATGTTCGAGGCCAGCTTCAACGCAAGTAAGCCCATAGAGAAATTCTCAACATGGCTCTTGGTCGGCACGGCTACCGTTGCGGCGTTCTTCATCACGAACGCCGACAAGCTCCTACCCCTCATCACGCAAGCTGGCTTCCTTATTTGCGGTGCCTTTTTGTGCGCCTCCTGCCTGTTGGGTTTCATTTCAAGGATGTATGCGTTGCGGTGCGAGATCCAAATCGAAACTGGAGCAGCGGTACGCAAGACATTCGCTGAGCATCTAGCGAAGCATCAAGAGGAAGAGAAGAAGATTGAGGAGAGCGCTGGTGCATGGGGCATTACGCTGGAAACTGGCATCCGCCTTGAGCGCGTACTCAGCGAGTTCTTCTCGCCTCTGCCTCGTTGGGTTGCCTGGCTTGTCAACAGACAACTAAAAAAACACATGAACAACCCACAGGTCGGGTACTTGCCGGTTATCAAGGGGCTGCAATGGCAAGGGGTGTTCGCTCTTCTGCAAGCACTGCTCTTCTTGGGGTTCCTAATTGCCGGATTCGCCTATGCCGCAGCAATCTAACCCTTCGCTCCAGCCGACGGCCTTCGGCCGCGACTGAGCTTCAACGTTGAACGTCTGCTTTCCGAACCGGCCAATTTCCGCAGTCGATGGCAGTCATTAACCCGCCTTCAACTTCTTGCACATTATCCCAGCGGGAAGCCCAACCCTAAAAATAAGCCCTACTCTTTGAGGCGTGCTGCAAACTTCGCCCGCGCTTTCACCACCTTCGGCGCCACCACAAACTGGCAATAAGGCTGATTGGGATTCTGGTCGAAGTAACCCTGGTGGTAGTCCTCGGCAGGGTAAAACGTCACCGCCTCGGCGACTTCCGTCACGATGGGTGCATCAAATTGCATGGCCGCAGTGAGCTCGACGATCACCGCTTCCGCTTCGGCTTTCTGCTCCGGCGTGTGCCAGAAAATCGCCGAGCGATATTGCGTGCCGACGTCGTTGCCCTGACGATTAAGTTGGGTGGGGTCGTGCAGGGTGAAGAAGATTTCCAGCAGTTCGCGATACGAAATCACCGCCGGATCGAACGTCACCTGCACCACTTCGGCGTGGCCGGTGTCGCCGTTGCAGATGTCTTTGTAGGTGGGGTTGAGGGTGTGGCCGCCCATGTATCCGGACACGGCGGACTCGACGCCGCGCAGGCGGTTAAACACCGATTCGATACACCAGAAACATCCGCCGGCAAGGGTTGCTACTGCATGGGACATGCTACGCCTCCTCTATACACGAACGTCATCGCGAGCCCGAAGGGCGTGGCGATCCAGAAGTCCGTAGTTACCGCTGACATTCTGGATTGCTTCGACTTCGTCTCGCAATGACAGCCTAGACGACCGGCACCGTTTCCTGGAACGAGGCGCGCGCCATCAGCTTGTCGGCGAGCCTCGCCAGGTTGGGGTGCGCGGTGCGCCAGTCGATTTCCGGGAAGCGCAGGCCCAGATAGCCGAGCGTGCAGCCGCAGGCGACGTCGGCCAGGGTCATGCCGTTGCCGAGATACCAGGGCTTTTCGCCGAGCGCTTCCGACAGCGCTTCCAGTCCACGGAACAGGGTCTTTTCCTGCAACACCAGCCAGTCGCGGCTCTGCTGTTCGGATGCGCGCTTCCTTTCCAGATACAGCGCCACCGCGGCGTCGGTGACGCCATCGGCCAGTGCCTCGACGCCGCGCACCACCATGCGGCTTTTCGGCTCACTGGGAATCAGATGCGCGACCGGACTGACATGATCGAGATACTCGACTATGACGCGCGAATCGAACACGCTGACGCCGTCTTCCAGCACCAGCACCGGCACTTTGCCGAGCGGGTTGAGGCTGGACACCGGGCTGTCGGGCAGCCACGGATTTTCGACCTGAAGCTGGAACGGAATTTTCTTTTCTGCCAGCACCACACGGACTTTGCGGCCATAGGGGCTGGTGAGCGAGGTGACGAGTTTCATGCGGGTTCCCTGAGCTGCGATTTATTGAGATGGTGCGTGTGCGCCGCCATTATCGCCTGTGGCCAACGTGGCTCCAACCCGTTCTCGCAGGGCGGGTCAGCCGGCGTGATCGACGATGAACTGCTTGACCGCATTAACGTCGGCGTCCATGAGGTGCTTTTTCTGTGGCTGCGCTTCGAGGTCGACCAGTTCCGCCGGGCGCACCGGCTCGATGCCGAGCGCTTCGCGGATCGCGTCATCGAATTTGGCGGGCTGCGCGGTTTCCATGCAGATCAGCGGCACGCCCGGCTCGCGGTGCTCCAGCCCCACTTTCAGGCCATCGGCGGTGTGCGGGTCGATCATGGTGCCGTAGACCTCATACACGGTGCGGATGGTGTCAATGCGGTTGGCGTGATTGCTCGATCCCGAGACGATGCCATAGTGCGCAATCCGGTCGAACAGACCATCGGCGTTGAGATCGAAGCTGCCACCGGATTCAACGGCTTCCCACAAGGTGCGGATTTTCTCTGCGTCGCGTCCCGACATATCAAAGATGAAACGCTCGAAG
>JADMKH010000213.1 GCA_018780025.1 Thiobacillus sp. | reverse complement strand
CCTTTTTCAACATCGCGCGCGACTGGGGGCTCAACACCGACGAGCAGATGGTGCTGCTGGGTGGGCCGGGCCGTTCCACCTTCTTTAAATGGAAATCCGCCCCCAACACCGCCGACCTCAAGCGCGACACCCTTGAGCGCTTGTCTTACCTGCTGGGCATCTACAAAGCGTTGCAGATTCTGTTGCCGGCCAGCACAGCGGCCGATGCCTGGGTGAAAAAGCCCAATACCGCGCCGCTGTTTGGCGGCAAAAGCGCGCTCGAGCGCATGCTCGGTGGCAACGTCGCCGACCTGTTGGCCGTGCGCCAGTATCTGGATGCCCGGCGTGGTGGTTGGGCCTAAGTGGAGGAACATCTGGGCTTGACCTATCCCACCACGCGGCTGAAGTGGAACCCCGCCTACCGCGTCATCCCCAGCCGCTTTCCCTCCGTGGGCCTGTTCGAGCGCGTCGCCAACCCCGAGGATTTCGACGCCCTCTATGCGCTGGAAGCCATGACCAACGACCGCATCCGCGACGAAGTCGGCGAGATCAGCCTGGTCCCGGCAGAAGAGCGGCTGTTTGGCCCCGGCAGCACCTGCATCATGGCCGCCTTCACCCATCTCAACCCGCAGGGCAGCCGCTTCAGCGATGGCAGCTACGGCGTGTTCTATTGCGCCCGCAAGCGCGACACCGCCATCGCCGAAACCCAATACCACGCCGCCCGATTCATGGCCGCCACCGCCGAGCCGCCCATGCGCTTGCAAATGCGCCTCTATACCGTGGCCGCCAACGGCAAAGTCACCGACCTGCGCCAGGCCAGCCAGGCCGAGCCCCGCATCGTCGACCCCAACAACTACGCCTATGCCCAAGGCATCGGGCGCACCCTCAGATCAGAAGGCGTGCAAGGCATGCTGTATCCATCGGTGCGCCACCCCGGCGGCGAATGCCTGGCCGCCTTGCGCACCGGGCTATTGAAAAACTGCGCCCACGCCGCCTACCTGGAATACAACTGGAACGGGCAGGGTATCGATGCGGTGTTTGAGGTGAATCAGGTGGTGTGAGGGCAGGGCGGTATCAAACACGGTAAACATCGTCGTACAAAAAAACACACGGTCTGTGCGAAGATTCGGCAGATAACAAAAAAGGGGGCGTTTTGGCACCACAGCCGGAACAGCAAGCAAGGGGCAATATTGATGTGCTGCTAAAGGCGGCAGGCTGGCACGTCTGCGATATCTCAGCGGCCAACATCCACGCCGCGCGCGGTGTCGCCATCCGCGAATTCCCGCTTAAATCCGGCCATGGCTTTGCCGACTATCTGCTGTATGTGGATGGCAAGGCTGCCGGGGTGGTCGAAGCCAGGAAAGAAGGCGTCACCTTCAGTGGTGTCGAAACCCAGTTAGATCGGGTTTTGTCGCGCAGCACGAATCCAATGACATTTTTCCATTGCTAGTCATGCCTAATTCAAAAGACACCTACAGTCGGCCCTTTGATACCCCGAGTTTCGTCGTCCGGGAGGACACCATCGAATACGGCTTCATCGGCAAACTCCAAAGCCTCAAGTACGAATATCGCGAAGACATCCGCGACCGCGCCGCGTTAGAGAAAAACTTCCGCGAAAAATTCGAGGCCCTCAACCTCGTCCGGCTCACCGATGGCGAATTCCCGCGTCTGCTGGAGGAGATCATCACCCCCGATGTCTTCACCGCCGCCCGCACCTTGCGCGAGCGCAACAGCTTCACCCGCGACGACGGCACGCCGCTGAACTACACCTTGGTCAACATCAAGGACTGGTGCAAAAACACGTTCGAGGTCGTCAACCAGCTCCGCATCAACACGGACAACAGCCACCACCGTTACGATGTGCTCATCCTCATCAATGGCGTGCCCTGTGTGCAGATCGAGCTGAAGACGCTCAGCGTCAGCCCGCGCCGGGCCATGGAGCAGATCGTCGATTACAAGAACGACCCCGGCAACGGCTACACCAAGACGCTGCTGTGCTTCCTCCAGCTCTTCATCGTCAGCAACCGCACCGAGACCTGGTATTTCGCCAACAACAACGCCCGCCACTTCGCCTTCAATCAGGACGAGCGCTTCCTGCCCATCTATCAGTTTGCCGACGAGGCGAACACGAAGATCACCCACCTCGACAGCTTCGCCGAGACCTTCCTCGTCAAATGCACCCTCGGCCAGACCATCAGCCGCTACATGGTGCTCATCGCCAGCGAGCAAAAGCTCATGATGATGCGCCCGTATCAGGTTTATGCCGTGAAGCAGATCGTGGACTGCATCCACCAGAACTGCGGCAACGGTTACATCTGGCACACCACTGGCAGCGGCAAAACGCTCACGTCCTTCAAGGCCTCCACGCTGCTCAAGGACAATCCCGACATCGAAAAATGCCTGTTCGTTGTGGACCGCAAGGACCTCGACCGCCAGACCCGCGAGGAATTTAACAAATTCCAGGAAGGCTGCGTCGAGGAAAACACCAACACCGGCGCACTGGTGCGGCGCCTGCTGTCAGACGACTACGCCGACAAGGTCATCGTCACCACCATCCAAAAGCTTGGCCTCGCGCTGGATGGGAGCAGCAAGCGCCCCAAGTCCAATGTGGTAGCGCAGCGAAAAAATAATGACCAACTGACCTACAAAGAGCAGCTCGAACCGCTGCGCGACAAACGCATCGTCTTCATCTTTGACGAGTGCCACCGCTCCCAGTTCGGCGATAACCATCAGGCGATCAAAGCGTTTTTCCCTCAGGCTCAACTCTTCGGCTTCACTGGCACGCCCATCTTCGAACAAAATGCCAGCGCCAAACAGTTCGAGGGCGAATCCGGTCAGTTCAAGACCACGGAAGACCTCTTCCAAAAGCAGCTCCACGCCTACACCATCACCCACGCCATTGAAGACGGCAACGTGCTGCGTTTTCATGTGGACTACTTCAAACCAGAGGGCAAAAACCCGCCCAAACCGGGCGAGGCCATCGCCAAGCGCGCCGTCATCGAGGCCATCCTCGCCAAGCACGATAAAGCCACGAACGAGCGCCGCTTCAACGCCCTGCTTGCCACCGCCTCCATCAACGACGCCATTGAATACCACCGCCTCTTCGCCGAGATGCAGGCGGAAAAGCAGGCTGCCAACCCCGACTTCCAGCCACTGAATATCGCCTGCGTCTTCTCCCCGCCCGCCGAGGGCGATGCCGATGTGAAGCAGATTCAGGAAGACCTGCCGCAGGAAAAAGAAGACAACGCCGTCGAGCCCGAGCAGAAAAAAGCCGCCCTCAAGGCCATCCTCGCCGACTACAATACCCGCTACGGCACCAACCACACCAGCGTTGACTATGACCCTACGCAGGCTGAAAGCATTTCGTTTTTCCAGACGGTACAAAACAAGATGCACTGGGCCATTACGGGGCAAACAGCGGCAGAGATCATTCACACCCGTGCCGATAAAAATCAGCCCAATATGGGGCTAAGCAATTGGCGCGGCGGCAAGGTGCGCAAGGCCGATGTGAGCATTGCCAAGAATTACCTCAATGCCGATGAATTGGCAGCACTTAACAATCTGGTGGAGCAATATTTGGTGTTTGCTGAAGGGCAGGCCATGCGTCGCGTGCCCATGACGATGAACGACTGGATTGCCAAGCTGCACGGCTTTTTGACTATCAACGACCGCGACATCCTCAACCATGCCGGAAAAATCTCTCACGAGGTGGCCAAGGCTTTCGCCGAATTGGAGTATGTGAACTTCAACAAGGCCCAGGTTGCCAAGGCCGATCAATTAGAGAGCGATTTTGACCGGGCGCTGAAACAGTTGCCCAAGACGCCGGGTAAAAAGAAGGACATATGACCGACCTCGACCAAAAACAACTGGGCAAGACCCTCTGGAACATCGCCGACCAACTACGCGGGGCGATGAACGCGGACGATTTCC
>JADMKH010000223.1 GCA_018780025.1 Thiobacillus sp. | reverse complement strand
TGCGACGTCATCCTCGGCCCCACCGCGCCCGGCACCGCATTCAAGCTCGGCGAAAAATCAGACGATCCGGTTGAAATGTATCTGAACGATCTCTACACGATTCCCGCCAACCTCGCCGGCCTGCCCGGCATGAGCGTGCCGTGCGGCTTCGACAGCCAGGGACTGCCGATCGGGCTGCAACTGGTGGGCAACTATTTCAGCGAGGCGAAAATGCTCAACGTCGCGCATCAATACCAGCGCGCCACCGACTGGCATGCGCGCGCGCCGGAGGGTTTGAAATGAAGTGGGAGACCGTTATCGGGCTGGAGGTCCACACCCAGCTCGCCACCCGTTCCAAGATTTTTTCCGGCAGCAGCACCGCGTTTGGCGCATCACCCAACACCCAGGCGAGCGCGGTCGACATCGCGCTGCCCGGCGTGCTGTCGGTGCTGAACAAGGGCGCGGTGGAATGCGCAATCAAGTTTGCGCTGGCCATCGGCGCAACGCTGAACCGCATCAACGTGTTCGACCGCAAAAACTATTTCTACCCCGACCTGCCCAAGGGCTACCAGATCAGTCAGCTGGCCAAGCCAATTGTCGAGGGCGGCGCGCTTGGAATCGTAGTGGACGGCGAAGCGAGAACCATCAACCTGACCCGCGCCCACCTGGAAGAGGACGCCGGGAAGTCGCTGCACGAGGACTTCCACGGCATGACCGGGATCGACCTCAACCGGGCCGGCACGCCGCTGCTGGAAATCGTCTCCGAGCCGGAGATGCGTTCTTCCGCTGAAGCTGTGGCCTACGCCCGCGCGCTGCACACGCTGGTGACCTGGATCGGCATCTGCGACGGCAACATGCAGGAAGGCAGCTTCCGCGTCGACGCCAACGTCTCGGTGCGCCCGGTGGGGCAAGCCGAATTCGGCACCCGCCGCGAAATCAAGAACCTCAACTCCTTCAAATTTCTGCAGCAGGCGATCGACTACGAAGCGCGCTGGCAGATTGAAACGCTGGAAGACGGCGGCCGCATCGAGCAGGCCACCGTGCTGTTCGACCCCGACAGCGGCGAGACGCGCATGATGCGCAGCAAGGAAGATGCGCACGACTACCGCTACTTCCCCGACCCCGACCTACTTCCAGTCAAGCTGGACGAAGACTGGATCGAGTCCGTGCGCGCCGCATTGCCCGAACTGCCCGCCGCCATGCAGATGCGTTTCCAGAACGAATACGGCGTATCGGCCTACGATGCCGGGCTGTTGACGGGTTCACGCGCACTCGCCGACTATTTCGAAGCCGCCGCTCGCGCCTGCGGCCAGGGCAAGCTCGCGGCAAACTGGGTGATGGGTGAATTGTCCGCCACCTTGAACAAGGCTGAACGCGACATCACGCAAAGCCCGGTATCGGCAGCTCAGCTCGGCGCACTGGTCGCCCGCATCCAGGACGGCACGCTCTCCGGAAAACTCGCCAAGCAGGTATTTGAAGGACTATGGGAAGGCGCAGGCGAAGTCGATGCCATCATCGAAGCACGCGGCCTCAAGCAGATGTCCGATTCCAGCGAACTGGAAAAGATTATCGATGACGTGCTGGCTGCCAATCAAAAATCCGTTGAAGAATTCCGTTCCGGCAAGGACAAGGCCTTCAACGCGCTGGTGGGCCAGGTGATGAAAGCCAGCAAGGGCAAGGCCAACCCGGCGCAGGTCAACGACCTTTTGAAAGCCAGACTGCGGTAATCCAGAAAATCTCACCACAGAGACACAGAGGTGTTTCTACTTGGGCGCATCACCCGATGGAAGACGCCGATCACTTGTTGTTGGCTCTTTCTCCGTTATGTATTTTTCCTTGGCAAACGCCCTGGAATCACACGCTATCCGTAGGTCGGGAAGACTTTCCCGACATCCCCGCATACCCCCGCCCGTTGCGTCGGGAAAGTGTTCCCGACCTACGGCATCAATGCGGTCAACACATAACAGTGAAAGAGCCTTAATTATTTCTCGATTTTCTCTGTGTCTCTGTGGTTCAAATGCTTGTTCCGGGGCAGCGGACAACCTCGCTACTTCTTGACCGTCAGCTCGCGAAACCGCAACTTGTCGGTATCGTATTTCACCCGCACTTTCATGAGTGCTTCTTCGTGGTTCAGAACACTGCGACGCAGCTCCAGGCTTTCCTTGCTGACCTGATCCAGTTGCTCTTTCAGGTTGGGGGGGAGCGGTCGACCGGATTTAATCAATCTGGCCGCCTGTTCCTTCAACTCGGCAAGGTTGTCGGCCACTGTTTTAGCCCGCAATTTCGTACCCTTGATCGCCAGATTGTGATGTTCCAGCGCACGGTCACGTGCCAGATCGATTTCCGCTTCAGACGTATAAGTCTGGGTCAGTGCGCGATCCAGTTGCGCCTGCTGTTGACGCGCCTGCTCGGATAACCGTTCTTCTTCGAGTCGTTCAGCCTCAGCACGCCGTTCAGCCTCGGATTGCGTGCGTTTGATCACCAGGCCCTGCTTGCTCATTTCAGCCGAACCGCTTTTCTGATAGGTGGAAGGCAACGTGTCGCTGTAATGCACACGCCCATTTCCATCCACCCAGCGATACATGCCCGCCTGCGCTGCGCCCATGCTCAGCAGCACGGCAAGCAGCACGACGCTAAACGCCATATGCAGTCCGGTAATCCGCCACAGCACGCAACTCCGCTTGTCTGTTTGCATCGCGTTCCAAAAACTCCAACAAATTGTCCAGGGTGACCACGGCCACCACCGGAATCCCAAACTGCTCACGCACTTCCTGCACGGCAGACTGGGTACCGGTTCCACGTTCCATTCGGTCCAGCGCAATCACCACCCCGGCAGGTTCGGCGCCCGAATGGCGGATCAGTTCCACCGACTCGCGTACGGACGTTCCCGCCGATATCACATCATCCACAATCAGCACCCGGCCTTTAAGTGCCGCGCCCACGACCGTGCCGCCTTCGCCATGGTCCTTGGCTTCCTTGCGGTTGAATGCAAACGGCACATTCTTTCCCTGGCCAGCCAGGGCAACCACAATGCTTGCGGCAAGGGGGATGCCCTTATAAGCCGGGCCAAACAACACATCGAACGCAATCCCCGAGTCGACAATGGCTTTCGCGTAAAATTCGCCCAGCCGCTTCAGTTTGTCGCCGTCGTTGAACAGCCCCGCATTGAAAAAATAGGGACTCATGCGCCCCGCTTTGGTTTTGAACGCGCCAAAACATAACACCTGCGACGCGATGGCGAATTCGACAAACTCTGCTTTGTAATCGGACATTTTTGTTAACTTCTTGAATCTATCTAGATGCGAATTATATCGGCCAACCTCAACGGCATCCGTTCTGCTTCCACCAAAGGCTTCTTCGACTGGCTGCCCAGCCAGTCGGCCGATGTGGTCTGCGTGCAGGAGCTCAAGGCGCAGGCCGCCGACCTCAAGCCCGAATTCATCCAGTGCGGAGGGCTATCCGGCGCCTTCCACCATGCCGAAAAAAAGGGCTACAGCGGCGTGGGAATCTACACCCGCCAGGCACCGCAAAAGATTATCGAAGGCCTTGGCGTACCTGAATTTGACGCTGAGGGTCGCTATATCGAGGCTGATTTCGGAAAATTAGCTGTCATTTCGCTCTATCAGCCCTCCGGTTCCAGCGGCGATGAACGCCAACGGGCCAAATTCCGTTTTCTCGACGCCTTCTTTCCACACCTGAAAAAACTGATTAAAAACGGCCGCGAAATCGTCATCTGCGGCGACTGGAACATCGCGCACAAGGAAGCCGACCTCAAAAACTGGAAATCCAACCAGAAAAACTCTGGCTTCCTGCCCGAAGAACGCGCCTGGATGACCCGCCTGTTCGACGAACTCGGCTGGGTCGACGTCTACCGCAGCCTCTACCCCGAGCACACCGGCGAGGCCTACACCTGGTGGAGCAACCGCGGCCAGGCGTATG
>JADMKH010000166.1 GCA_018780025.1 Thiobacillus sp. | reverse complement strand
AGTACTTGGCTACGAACCAAGGGGTCAGGAGTTCGAATCTCTTCCGGCGCACCAACATCAAAAGCCTGGTCATCTGACCAGGCTTTTCTATTTCCGCCTGGATTCCGCGCCCATCGCGAGCGGGTTTCGCCTCTCACGCTCCGATACTATAAACTCGCCGCATGAACCCTGCGGCGCTCAAATCCTATCTTTCCGGCATCGAACAGGCCCTTAGGGCCGGCAACGCCACCGAGCACACCCATCGCCCCGCGCTCAAAACATTGATCGAGCAGATTGCAACGGGCATCACGGCCACTAACGAACCAAAACGGATCAAATGCGGCGCGCCCGATTACATTGTCACGCGCGGCACCATTCCGCTGGGCTATATCGAGGCCAAGGATGTCGGCGTCCCCCTGGATGGCATCGAATCCGGCGAGCAGCTAAAGCGATACCGCGAAAGCTTGGCCAACCTTATTCTGACCGACTACCTGGAATTCCGCTGGTACGTCACGGGTGAGCACCGGCTGACGGTCAAACTCGCCAAACCCGACAAAACCGGCAAACTGAAACTTCTCCCCGATGCGGCTGAACAACTCGGCCGGCTGCTGTATGTCTTTCTCAACGCCGACATCCCCGTCATCAACAACCCGCGCGAGTTGGCGATCCGCATGGCGGCGATGGCGCGGCTGATACGCTCAATTATCAGCAAGACATTTGCAGAAGAAGAGAATGAAGGGGCACTGCACCAGCAGATGCAAGCATTCCAAAAGGTGCTGTTAAATGACATGACACCTGAACAGTTTGGCGACATGTACGCGCAAACCATTTGTTACGGGCTGTTTGCTGCACGTTGCAACGCCCGCTCCGGGGAACGCTTTACGCGTGCCCATGCTGCCTACGATTTGCCAAAAACCAATCCTTTTTTGCGCAAAATGTTCGGGCACGTCGCAGGCCCTGAACTGGACGAGCGCATCGTATGGGCGGTGGACGACCTCGCGGAGCTGCTGGCCAAGAGCGACATTGGCGCAATCCTCCAGGATTTTGGTCGCCATACGCGACAGGAAGACCCTGTCGTTCATTTCTACGAGACCTTCCTGGGGCACTATGACGCGAAGATGCGCGAGGCTCGCGGCGTTTACTACACGCCAGAACCCGTGGTGTCGTACATCGTGCGCAGCGTGGATTGCCTGCTGAAAAGCGATTTCAAATTGGCAAAGGGCTTGGCTGATGCCACCAAGATCAAGATCAAGCGCCCGATCAGAGCCAAGAAGGCAGGCAAGACAGAATTCGTAACTGTAGAAACCCACAAGGTTCAAATTCTCGACCCGGCCACCGGTACGGGGACATTCCTTTACAGCGTCGTCGAACAAATCCGGGCCACTTTCACTGGCAACGCCGGGATGTGGCCGGGTTATGTGGCTGAGCACCTGTTGCCAAGGATTTACGGGTTTGAGCTGTTGATGGCGCCCTATGCCGTAGCACACATGAAGCTGGGCTTGCAGCTGAAGGAATCAGGCTACGACTTCGAAGCCGATGAGCGCTTACGTGTCTACCTCACCAACACGCTGGAAGAAGCACACGAAATGACAGGCCTGCCCCTGTTTACCCAGTGGCTGGCCGAGGAAGCCAATAGCGCAGCAACTGTTAAACGGGATTCGCCAATAATGGTGGTGCTGGGCAACCCGCCATATTCTGGGTTGTCTGCTAACACTGGCGAATGGATTGCTGGGCTACTACGCGGCATAGACAGCTCAACAGGACAAAAAACTAGCAACTACTTCGAGGTAGATGGACAGCCATTGAACGAGCGAAAGCACTGGCTTAATGATGACTATGTGAAATTTATTCGCTTCGCGCAATGGCGCATCGAGCAAACTGGCTATGGAGTGCTGGCCTTTGTCACCAACCACGGCTATCTCGATAACGCTTCCTTTCGGGGAATGCGTCAGAGCTTGATGCAAAGCTTCGATGACATTTACCTACTCGATCTGCATGGTAATAGTAAGAAAAAAGAAAAGGCCCCGGATGGCGGCAAGGATGAAAACGTATTCGACATCCAGCAAGGGGTCGCCATTGGTCTGTTCGTAAAGCGCGGCAAGACACAAGAAAAACCCGCACAGATTTATCATGCCGACCTCTACGGCATACGCGAAAGTAAATACATCTGGCTAGCGGAAAAAGATTTCACCACGACACAATGGGAAACATTGCTACCACAAGCACCGCATTATTTATTTGTTCCGCAGGATATAGCCCTGCTTCCAGAATATGAACAAGGCTGGAAAATCACGGATGTAATGCCTATAAATTCGTCTGGAATTGTGACCGCGCGAGATAGCTTTGTAATTGATTTTGATGAATCAGCACTAGAAAAACGCATTTGCGAATTTACAGATTTGTCCAATGAGGATAATGAAATACGCCAGAAATATTTTGATGGAAAAGGCTCTTCTAAATATGTGTCGGGTGATACCCGCGGCTGGAAACTCTCTGTTGCAAGAACCAAGTTAGCCAAGGAAAACTGGAAGTCTTCTCTCGGCAAGGTGCTGTATCGCCCATTTGATAGACGAAGCATTATTTACTCGCCAATAATGATCGATTGGCCGCGCCCAGAGGTAATGTCTCAAATGCAGGCGGGGGGTAATCTAGCGCTGGTTACTTCGAGAATGACTAAGGGGGAAACATTCCAACATACGCAGGTTACAAGGGACATTGTTGAAGTGATTTGTATGTCTCCCAAAACATCTAATAATGGATTTGTGTTTCCGCTCTACCTTTACCCCGCTACCAAAAACGACCTATTCGACAACGACAACACGAGCACTGCACCCGGCGGGCGCAGCCCCAATCTTGCGCCGGAGTTCATCGCGGATTTTTCTGCGCGCTTGAAACTGGCCTTTGTGTCGGATGAGTGCGGCGACTTGCGTAAAGCTTTCGGACCAGAAGATGTGTTTCACTACGCTTATGCGGTGTTTCATTCGCCCACCTACCGCAGCCGCTATACCGAGTACCTGAAAATTGATTTTCCGCGCTTGCCATTAACGCACGATGTGGGGCTGTTCCGCAGCCTGTGCGCATTGGGCAAAGAGTTAGTGGCGCTGCATCTGATGGAAACCATCGCCCCGACAATCTGTCACTATCCGGTTGCGGGCGACAACAAGGTGGAAACAGTGCGCTACGCCGATGGACGGGTGTACATCAACGCCGCGCAATACTTCGAAGGGGTGCCGGACGCGGTCTGGGGCTTCCACGTCGGCGGCTACCAGGTGGCGCACAAGTGGCTGAAAGATCGCAAGGGACGCCAGCTAAACTATGACGACCTGACCCATTACCAGCAGGTGATGGCGACATTGGCAGAGACCATCCGACTGCAAGCCGCGATCGACCAAGCCATTACCAAGTGGCCGATCCAATGACGCCCTCCCGCTACGACACCGGCCATCTCACCGAAGACCAGTTTGAGCCAGGTTCGCGCGGACGTGTCCTGAAAAACTTGCAGGGCATCCGCAGCAAGCGCGCGATGGATGCGCTGGAGGCCATGAAGCTGGCCGAGGCAACCGATTGGGCGATTCGCCACGCTACCACCGAGCAGCGGTTCACCGCTGCCGATATTTGCCAGTGGCACAAACAATGGCTGGGTGCTGTGTATGAATGGTCTGGGGAATACCGCCAGGTGAATATCAGCAAGGGCGGCTTTCCGTTTGCCATGTCGGCGCAAGTGCCGCGCCTAATGCAGGAGTTTGAGCGCGACGTGCTGGCGCGTTACACGCCTTGCGCCTTTGATGATCCAGAAAAGGTGCTGGAGGCGTTGGCGATTACGCATTGCGAACTGGTGCTGATCCATCCATTCCGCGAGGGTAACGGGCGCGTGTCGCGTTTGCTGTCTACGCTGATGGCGTTGCAGGCAGGATTGCCGTTACTCAATTTTGGCGTGATCAAGGGCAAGCAGCGCGAGG
>JADMKH010000153.1 GCA_018780025.1 Thiobacillus sp. | reverse complement strand
CACCTGGGCTGGATCGAAGCCGCCGACCTTATCCTCGCCAGCATGGAAAAAGCCATTGCCGCCAAGACCGTGACCTACGACTTTGCGCGCTTGATGGAAGGGGCAACCGAGGTGAAGTGCTCGAAATTTGCCGAGGCGATGGTCTCAAATATGTAATGCATGAAGCTGCCAACAAAAAACCCTGCCGAAGCGGGGTTTTTTTGTGTCAACTCAACAGCTCAGTCTTGCGGCTGGATGTTGGAAGCCTGCTTGCCCTTGGGGCCCTGGCTTTCTTCGAAAGAAACCTTCTGGCCTTCTTTCAGCGTTTTGAAGCCGTTGCTTTGAATGGCGGAGAAATGTGCGAACACATCCTCGCCGCCGTCATCGGGAGTGATGAAACCAAATCCCTTGGCATCGCTGAACCATTTGACAGTACCTGTTGCCATTCAAACTTCCTCCTGGGTGTAACAGTAAACAAAACCGCGTCCAGCAAAACTACGATGGCAGCGACCTGACGACTTTGTTCCTGGTCGTCGGTCTGAATTCAAGCGCGCTACCCGGTCGTGCCCTGCGGTAATGCCAAGCCTGTATGGATCTTGAAACCAGACTTTTTGCTTTTTACTACCGCGTTCGGATTTTTACAAGCATAAGCCGATAAAAAACAAGGCTCTTTCACCGTTATGTGTTGTTCCTTGGCAAACGCCCTGGAATCACGCGCTATCCGTAGGTCGGGAACACTTTCCCGACGCAATGGGCAGGGGGATACGGGGATGTCGGGAAAGTCTTCCCGACCTACTACGGCATCCATGCGGTCAACACATAACAGTGAAAGAGCCAAAAACAAAGGTCTTTTCCAGGCTGTGGTTTGATTTCAACATGCCAAAAAATGGCGCTCCATTCATGTTCGACTTCCTCTGTTAAGTGCAGGGACGGTGGCCGCCTTGACGGATGCGGTAGCATGCTGGCCATGCGCGCCACCTGGGACATTTTCTGCAACGTTATCGACAACTACGGTGACATTGGCATTGCCTGGCGGCTGGCGCGCGGGCTGGTCAAGGAACATGGGCTCGACGTTAGGCTGTGGGTCGACGACCTGCGTGCATTCCAGCGCATCTGGCCGGCTATTTCGGTCGATGCGGATCAGCAGGTTTGCGAAGGCGTGGTGGTCTGCGCGTGGCGCACGCCATTCGTTGCAATCGAACCCGGGCAGGTTGTGATCGAGGCTTTTGGCTGTGCCTTGCCAGAATCCTGTTTGACTGCAATGAGCGAACGCACGCCGCCGCCTGTCTGGATCAATCTCGAATATCTGAGTGCCGAAGCCTGGGTGGCCGGACATCACCGCCTGCCCTCGCCGCATCCGCGTTTGCCGCTGACCAAATATTTCTTCTTTCCCGGCTACACGCCGGATACCGGCGGCTTGCTGGCAGAGGCCGGCTTGGCCGATGCGCGCGCGGCGTTTATCGAGACAGCGCTGCCTGCGTTCTGGCGCCAGTTTGATCTGGACATGCCCGCGACAGACGAATTGCGGGTGTCGCTGTTTGCCTATGAAAACCCTGCGCTGCCCGCCCTGCTCGATGCCTGGGCGGCTGACGCCCGACCCGTCACCTGCCTGGTACCTGAAGGCCGGGTAATTCCGCAACTGGCAGCCTGGCTGGCCGCTCCTCATTTAAAGGCGGGCGAGGTGCACCAGCGCGGCGCCTTGCGGCTGCAGATCGTGCCGTTCCTGGACCAGGATACGTATGACCATTTGCTCTGGGCGTGTCATCTGAACTTCGTGCGAGGCGAGGACTCCTGCGTACGCGCGCAATGGGCGGCGCGCCCGCTGGTGTGGCAGGCTTATCCGCAGGACGAGCATGCGCACTGGAATAAACTGGACGCATTGCTGACGCGCTATACGGCGGATCTGGATGGGGTTGCGGCGCACGCGGTAAGCGGGCTATGGCGATGCTGGAATGGCATGGCCGACGCAGCTGACATGGCCACTTGCTGGGCCGCGTGGCGTGCCCGGCAGGCTGCCATTGAGCGGCACGCAGAAGCATGGTGCCACCGCCTCGGGCAGGCAGGACGGCTGACCGACAAGCTGGTGGAATTTGCCGAAAATAAGCTAAAATGGCGAGCTTTCTCAAACTCTTAGCGCTCCCGCAGCAGGATACACCCATGAAAATCGCACAGGAACTCCGCGCCGGCAACGTCGTGATGGTCGGCCAAGACCCAATGGTGGTGGTAAAAGCCGAATTCTCGAAATCCGGCCGCAACTCATCCGTCGTCAAGATGAAGCTCAAGAACCTGCTCAATGGTTCCGGTACCGAAACGGTTTATCGCGCCGACGATAAATTCGAAATGGTGTCGCTGGATCGCAAGGATTGCACCTATTCCTACTTCGCCGATCCGCTGTATGTGTTCATGGATACCGATTACAACCAGTACGAGATCGAAGCCGACAATCTTGGCGACGCGCTGAACTATCTGGACGATGGCATGCCGCTGGAAGTGGTGTTCTACGACGGCAAGGCGATCTCGGTCGAAATGCCGACCACCGTGATCCGCGAAGTCGAATACACCGAGCCGGCAGTGCGCGGCGATACCTCGGGCAAGGTCATGAAGCCCGCACGCATCAAACCCACCGGATATGAACTGCCCGTGGCTGCATTTGTGGACATCGGCGACATGATCGAAATCGACACCCGGACCAACGAATTCAAGCGCCGCGCAAACTGATACTGACATTTGATTCAAACAAAAGGCAGCTTCGGCTGCCTTTTGTTTTTTGGTCGACTGCTGTCGGCGTTAAAATAGCGCCTAGATTTTTCGTTGACCGCTCATGACCGATCCGCAATTTATCCACCTCCGTCTGCACAGCGAATATTCCGTCGCCGATGGGTTGGTGCGGGTAGGGGATGCGGTCAAGCGTGCACGCGACATTGCAATGCCTGCGCTGGGTCTTTCCGACCTGTCGAATACCTTTGGCTGGGTGAAGTTTTACCGCGCGGCGCGTGGCGCCGGCATCAAGCCGATCTTCGGCTGTGATGTGTGGATGAGCAATGCGGCGGACAGAAACCGGCCCTCGCGTCTGCTGCTCCTGGTGCAGCATCGCGAAGGTTATCGCCGTCTGTGCGAACTGCTCACCCGGGCCTATCAGGAGAACCATTATCGCGGCCGTGCCGAGATCGATCCTGCCTGGCTGGAGGAGGGCACCGACGGTCTGCTGGCCTTGTCGGGCGGCGATTTCAGTAACGTGGCGCAGGCGTTGCTGGACGACAAGCGCGACGCTGCGCAGGCTGCCGCCGAAGCCTGGGCCAGGTTGTTTTCCGGTCGTTATTATCTTGAGTTGCAACGCTTCGGCGCGTCGCACACCGAACGCCTGATCGACGGCCTGCTCGATGTCGGCGCGGCACTGAATCTGCCGTCGGTTGCCACCCATCCGATCCAGTTCATTTCGCCGGAGGATTTCAAGGCGCACGAAGCGCGCGTGTGCATCGCCGAAGGCATGATGCTGGGAGACCCGCGCCGTCCGCGACCGTTTACGACCGAGCAGTATTTCAAGACGCCGGATGAAATGGCGACGCTGTTTGCCGATCTGCCCGAAGCGCTTGCCAACAGCGTGGCGATCGCCAAACGCTGCAACCTCACGCTGGAACTCGGCAAGAGCAAGCTGCCCGATTTTCCGACGCCCAACGGCATGAGCCTCGACGATTACATGCGGCAGCGTTCGATCGAAGGCCTGCAGGTGCGCATGGCGGCGCTGTATCCCGATGAAACAACCCGCGCCGCCAGAATGCCGGAGTACATGGCGCGACTGGAGTTTGAGCTTGGCACCATTATTCAGATGGGCTTCCCCGGCTATTTTCTGATCGTGTCCGACTTCATCAACTGGGCCAAGAACAACGGCGTGCCGGTCGGTCCCGGGCGGGGTTCCGGCGCCGGTTCGCTGGTTGCCTACAGCCTCAGCATTACCGATCTC